>JALYOR010000384.1 GCA_030856765.1 Verrucomicrobiota bacterium
AGGATCTCGCGCACCCGCGGGACGCTGCTGACGAGAGAGACGTTGGCGTTCACCCGATCCTCGCGCAGGAAGGGCTCGGGATCGATGCCATCGAGGAGGATGACTGACTCGTTCCCTTTGAGCTGGCAGGAGATCGGAGCGTGCTCGGCTAATTCTTCGATCGCCGCGGCGTCATTGGGGTCGAGGCCGCGCTCGAGGACGAGCCAGGTGAGGGCGCGATACATCGCGCCGGAGTTGACGTAGACGTAGCCGAGCCGCCGGGCCAATTCGCGCGCTACGCTGCTCTTGCCGGAAGCGGCCGGACCATCGATCGCGATGACCTTGTGCGCGGCCGGGGCATTCATCGCGAGGAGGCCATCGTTAGGCTAATCCTCTTCGACCACGCGGGCGTGGCTGAGAGAACTGATAACCGGCGTGGTGTTGCGGAAGCCCTTGGGATTGGTCAACTCGTTGAGGGTTTTCTCAAAACCGGGATAGGAGGTGGCGACGCAATCGACGTCCTGAATCACCGTCTCGCCTTCCGCAAACATGCCGGCAATCGCGAAGGCCATCGCGATGCGGTGATCGCCAAAGCTGGAAAGACGAGCGCCATGGAGCGGCGCGCGGCCATGAATCTCGAGGCCGTCGCTCAGCTCCACGACTTGCGCACCCATCGAGCGCAGGTTGTGCGCGATGGCAGCGATACGGTCGCTCTCTTTCACCCGCAACTCCTGCGCATGACGAATGATGGTGGTGCCGCTGGCCAGCGCCCCAGCGACGGCAAGGATCGGGAGTTCATCGATCAACTGCGGCACTTCCTTGCCTTGAATGACGGTCGCCTTGAGATGCGCACCGGTCACTTCGAGAATGCCGCGCGGTTCGATCTGGTCGACATCTTCGATCGCTTCGCGGACCTGCGCGCCCATCCGGACGAGAACCCCGAGGAGGCCGGTGCGGGTCTCATTCAAGCCGACGTCCCGGACGAGAACGTGACCGCCCGGTTGGGCGGCGGCGGCGACCAGCCAGAAAGCGGCCGAGGAAAGATCGCCCGGAATGCTGAAATCCCGCGACTCCGGGACGTGATCGCCAAAAACGCTCACGCCATGTTCGTCCTTGTGAGTGCGAACGAGAAAATAATTGAGCATCAGCTCGGTGTGATTGCGGGTCGGGACCGGTTCGAGCACGCTGGTTTTGCCCTTGGCGAAAAGCCCCGCAAAAAGAAGCGCGCTCTTCAACTGCGCGCTTGCCACCGGGAGCGAATATTTGATCCCGTGCAGCGGCGCGCCCTCGATCCGCAGTGGGGCGGTATCGTTTTCACCCTCCGCTTCGATTTTAGCCCCCATCAGTCGCAACGGTTCGATGATGCGGCCCATCGGGCGTTTGGAAAGAGAACCGTCGCCGACCAGGCGACTCTTGAATGGCTGACCGGCCAGGATCCCAGCCATCAGCCGCATCGTGGTCCCGGAGTTGCCGCAATTAATTTCGCCTTGCGGTGCCGATAATTTCCGGCGGTTGCCGTGCACGATGAGGACTTCGGGCTCGGGTTGCTCGATCTTGATCCCGAGCGCGCGCATTGCGACCACCGTGTTCATGCAATCCGCGCTACGCGAAAAACCGCGCAGGACGCACGGACCATTGGCCAGCGAGGCGATCAAGACCGCGCGATGCGAAATGCTCTTGTCACCCGAGACGGTGATTTCGGCCTCGATGCGGGGCGCGCGTTTTATCCGAAGGTCATCCATGGTCTAGGAAAAAGGGCGTCCCGCATGCGGCTCTCCCGGCAGCGAGGAGAAGAATCCCAAGTTGCGCGCAAATGTCCAGCCCGGCGGCGCGCCCGCCTCGCAGGCGGCGGTGCGACCGAATTCCGCGGCCGGAAAGCGCTCGTTAGGGAACGAGAAAAATCTTCTGCGTATACGGGTCGCGCACTTCGGTGCCGGGCGGGAAGCCGCGCACGTCGACATAACCTTGATCGGGGGCATACGGGCTGGTGACGAAGCCGGGCTTGCTCGGCACCGGGACGCCGTAAGGGATGTCGCCGCGGGTCGGGCTGACGGGTGCGGCGGTCGCCGCCGGCTCCGGCGCGGGCGTGACCGCGTAGCTCGGCGGAGGAGTCGGTTGGAGCTCCTGGTCAAATGGCTGCTGCACCGGCGGATACTGGGTGACGGGTCCGGTTTGGTAGGTTGCCACCGGCCGGCGAGGTGGGGGTTCGGGTTCGGAGCAGGCAGTAATGAAGAGGGCAGTGAGTAATGCGAGAGAGATCGATGATTTCATAGAAAGGTGCGCCTTGGACGACTGGTCCCGTTTGTAGTTCATTCGGTTGCCGGTGACAAAGCTTATTTGCAGCGGGTGACGTGCCAATCGGTTTTCCGACAAAAAATGCAAGGGCGCGAGGCTTGCTTTGCGAATCAAATTAGAATGGAGCGGATTCAACAAGTCATCCTGGTCATCGACGACGATCGCGCCAGTCGGCGGATGCTGACCCGCGCGCTCGGGGAGGCGGGCTGCACCTGCCGGGAGTCGTCGAGTGGAGTCGAGGCGCTTGAGATGCTGGAGAGCGAGGTGCCATCGCTGCTCTTGTTGGATTTTCACATGCCGGAATTGAATGGCGCCGAGGTGCTTTCGCGGTTGCGAGCCAATCCGAACTCCGCCATTGCGCAAGTCCCGGTGATCATGCTCACCGGCGACGGTGGCGAGGAGAGCGAGGTCCTCTGCCTGGAGGCCGGGGCCAATGATTTTGTCACCAAACCGATCAACCTCCCGGTTTTGCGGGCCCGGATCGATACCCAGTTGCGGCTGCAAACTTTGCGCGGGCAACTCCAGCAGCAAAATAATGAGCTGGAGGCCTGGCGCGAGAATCTGGAGCGCGATCTCGCGGCGGCCCGGCTTACCCAGCAGTCACTCATCCCGCAGAAGCCGCCCTACCTGCCGGGCTGGGAAGTCGCTGCCGCCTACCGACCGGTCATTCAGGTGGGCGGTGACATCTATGGCTGGCTGCGCATGCCGGATCAGCGCACTCTTTTTTGGATCGCCGATGCTACCGGGCATGGCGCCGCCGCCGCCCTCCTCACCACCCTGGCCAAATTGCTTTTTCACCACGGCAGCGTCGAGCATTCGGAGCCGGCCAGGATCATGGAGGCGGTCAATAATGATTTTCGCAGCATCTTTGGCGCGCGCTCCTTCATGACCGCGATGTGTGTGGCGTTGGAGGCGGCCAGCGGGCGGGCCAGCGTGGTCGGGGCCGGCCATCCGCCCCTATTAGTGACCCGGCGCGGGGCGCCGGCCGAGCAGGTCCGCGCGAGCGCGCCCCCGTTAGGCTTGCTCGAGCAATCCCATTTTGAAGAGATCGCGATTGAACTGCAGCCCGGGGATGGATTCTTTCTCTACACTGATGGCCTTTATGGATCGTCGAAACGAGAGGGCGAAGGCTGGACGCCGGAGCGATTGCAGGCCTTGCTCGCGAGCGACGAACCGAATGCGCAGGCCCGTCTGAACGCGGTGCTGCGCCGCGCTGCGCCCGAATCGGAGTCGCCGCTCCCGGACGATTTGGCGGCGGTCGCGGTGGTCCGGACAGCGGGAGAAGGCCGGTAATTTTTTTTCGCCGACGAAAAAATTAGTATTGCTCTCGCAGTGCCCAACGATTAATCAGCCTTTATGCCCAAAACCACAGCCAAAAAAACAGCGACGAAACGCAAGCCAAATGCCGCTTTCATGAAGCCCGTGCAACCGGACGAGAAGCTTGCGCTGATCGTCGGATCGAAACCGCTCCCACGCTCTGAACTGACCAAGAAGCTCTGGGACTACATCAAGAAGAATGGTCTGCAGGACAAAAAGAAGCGGACCCAGATCAACGCGGACGAAGCGATGAAGCCGGTCTTCAACGGCAAGAGCCAGGTGAGCATGTTCGAGATGACCAAGCTCGTCTCGGGCCACCTGAAAGCGACCTAGTCGCCTAACGACTTCCTCAGCCTAACGGCTGCAACCGAGGCAACTTTTCAGTCGCCCGCGGACGGGATTGCTGTCCGCGGGCGCTTCTCTTTGCCCAGGGCTCCTCCCTTGCGCGGGACCGGCCTCTCGCCGACTGGTGGATGATGAAAGAAATTCGTCTAGCCCTGCTCGCGGCGGCGTTCTGCCTCTTCTCTCTTCCATCCGCCCGCGCGGAAGCGAAGTGGCTTACTGATTTTACGCAGGCTCAGGCCGAAGCCAAAGCCGGGCACAAACTTCTCCTGCTCGATTTCACCGGTTCGGACTGGTGCGGATGGTGCAAGCGCCTGCAAGCGGAGGTTTTTTCCAAGCCCGAATTTGAGGACTATGCGAAAGAGAACCTTGTCCTGCTGAAGGTCGATTTTCCGCGCGCCCAGCCGCTCAGTAACGAGCTGCGGAAACAGAACTACGAGTTGGCGGCAAAGTTTGGCGTCCAAGGCTTTCCCACCATCGTGGTTTTGAATGGCGACGGAAAACCGGTTGGACTCCTCGGCTATGTGCCGGGAGGTCCGGAAGCTTTTCTGGGCGAACTGAAAAAGGTTCCCCAAGGTTAGGCTGCCTAACGATGAGCGGGAACGGGCTGGCGTCGTCGCGCGCTAGGTCGGGACCAGAAGTGCTTTCTGCAGGGCCTCCGCCAGTTCCCGTCGGGTAAATGGCTTGGGCAGGGCGCCGCGGAATCCGTAGCTGAGAAATTCTGAGAGCGCCGCTTCGTCGGAATAGCCGCTGCAGATAATCGCGTTGACCTCCGGATCGATGCTGCGCAGCCGTGCGATCGTTTCCACTCCACCCAGCCCGCCCCGGACGGTCGCATCGAGGATGACGGCGAGGAATTGTTCTCCTTTGCGCGCGGCCCGTTCGTAGATCCGGACGGCCTCGGAGCCGTCCGGCACGGCAGTCACATCATAGCCCATGGTGTCGAGAAGTTGGGACGTGAGTTCGCGGATGGCCGATTCGTCATCCATGACCAGAATGCGCTGCCGGTTGTAGTGGACCATTCGGTTGTTAGGCTGAGGCGAATCGGTCGAAAGTCGTCCCCCGGCGGCCGGAAGGTAAAAGGCGAAGGTGGCGCCGGCCGGGGAATTAGCTTCGAGGTGGAGGAAGCCGCCGTGTTTCTTGATGATCGAGTAACTGATCGCCAGGCCGAGGCCAGAAGCAGTGGGCTTGGTCGTAAAGTAAGGATCGAAAATATTGGCCGCCAGCTCCGGGGGAACGCCCGACCCGCGATCGGAAATAGCGACGCGGATATAGCGGCCCGGTTCGAGCGGCAGACTGCCTTTTTCGTCCACCTGCACATTCTCCGCACAGACGTTGACGACCCCACCGCTCGGCATCGTTTCGCGCGCATTGAGCATGAGCGCGTTAATCACCTGCTCGACCTGGCCGACATCGATTTCGGCCGTGGCCAGATGATCTTCCACTTCACTGGCGGCGCGCAGATTGGAACCGTGCAAGGAGAACTCGGCGGCGTGCTGCAGAATTTCCGCGACGGAAGCCACTCGCTTGAGTGGTGCGCCGCCCTTGGAAAAAGTGAGGAGCTGGCTAGAAAGGCGAGCGGCGTGCTGGGCGGCCTGGCCGGCGCGGGCGAGGAAAGAAAGGAGGTTGCCGGCATGGGCCGGCGCATCGAGCTGGGCGAGACCGATGTTACCCGAAATCACGGTCAGGATGTTGTTCAAATCGTGGGCAATGCCGCCGGCGAGCGTGCCTAACGATTCCAGTTTGCTCGTCGTCAGGCGCTCGTCTTCCGCCCTTTTGCGTTCCGTGATGTCGCGGAAAAAAACCGAGATGCCACCACCGCTGGGATAGGAATGCACTTCGAACCAGGTCTTGCCCTTGGCGTCGAGCGCTTCGAACTCGATCGCGATCTGCTCGCTCATGACCGCACGATAGTTATGCTCGAAGATCGAGCCGGCCAGTTCAGGAAACATGGCCCAGAGGTCTTGTCCGAGAAGCGATTCGCGGTTGGCGCCGAGCATGACCTCGGCCTCCGCGTTGAGGTAGGTGAATTTCCAATCCGTATCAAGGGCGAAGAAACCGTCGCTCGTTTTCTCCAGGATATCGGTTATGCGCCGGGCTGATTCCTGCAGCGCGGCGCGGGCCTGATTACGTTCCTCGAGCTCGTTGATATGGCGCTCCGCGACCGAAAGGCGGACGTTCAGGCGTCGGGCATCGAGCGGCTTGGTCAGATAATCATTCGATCCGGCGGCCAGGGCTTGCTCGAGGTCTTCGTCGTCGGCGCGGGCCGTGACGAGGAGGATATACATTTCGTCGCCGTTCGGGCGGGAGCGCAGATCGCAGCAAAGTTCGACCCCGCTCTTTCCCGGCAGCATCCAGTCCAGAATCAAAAACGGGAATTTCTCGCGCCCGAGTTCCAGCTCCGCCTCTTCCGCACTGGCGCAGGCGATCACCTCGTGCCCGCGTTGTTCGATTAAGCGGCTAAGATTCCGCCTGCTGTCTGGGTGATCCTCAATTAGAAGAATTCTCATCGGCTAAGAAGCATCCGTTGTATAGACCATGGGGAAAGCCCTCCGTTGTCCTTAAAATTCGGGGAATGACGCAATCGCATCCTTTTTGGAAGCAGAATGACTGCCAAGCGCGCGCGAAAATGCGGCGATTTGTCGCCTGGGGCCGGGAACTGTTCGGGAGGTAGTTGCTCGTCCGCCGGATAGAGCGCAACCTAGGCCTGTGGAATTGCCGCTTTTCGCTCGCAGGCGCCTCGTTTTGGTGACCGGCTCACTTGCACTCTTGCTCGCCGGATGTCTGGTGGCGGAGCCCACCCCGACGCTACCGGGGTCGACTGACGTCGCCTCGCCTTCTCGCCCCGCCGTGGCAGCGTCTACTCCCGCCATCAGCTACAGCGCAGTGCACGTGGAGGGGCCTTTTATCGCGATGACCTTTGACGACGGGCCGAGTGAGAAGTTGACCCCCGAGTTGCTCGACCTGCTCGCCGAGCGCCATATCCACGCGACTTTTTTCGTCATTGGCAAGAACGCGGTCGAGCATCCTGAGATCCTGCAGCGGGCGGTCCGGGAGGGTCATGAGATCGGCAACCACAGTTGGTCGCATCCGGCCTTCGGCAAAATGTCCGATGGGCGGGTGCGCGTGGAACTGCAGAAGACCGACGACGCGATTCGGAGCGCGATCGGCGGTCGCCCGGTCTTGATGCGGCCTCCTTACGGCTCGATCACGGCCCGGCAGAAGAAGTGGATCAATGAAGAGTTTGACTATCGGATCATCCTCTGGGATGTCGATCCGCTTGATT
>JALYOR010000017.1 GCA_030856765.1 Verrucomicrobiota bacterium
GTTGCCCGCTGGGCAAACAATCGAGCCGTCGGTTTCGGTCCCGATCGCCGCCGCGCAGAGGAAAGCCGCCGCCGCCGCCGCCGAGCCGGAGCTCGAACCGCAGGGATCGAATTGCAGCAGATACGGATCGCGGGTGAAGCCGCCGCGGGCGCTCCAGCCGTTAAAGGGAGCAAAACCGCGGAAGTTGGCCCACTCCGAGAGATTGGCTTTCCCGAGAATCACCGCCCCGGCGTCGCGCAGTTTGTGCACGACGGTCGAATCGGCCGGCACCACACTGCCGACGAGGGCGAGCGAGCCCGCGGTCGTCTCCATTTTGTCGGCCGTTGCGCAATTGTCTTTGACCAGGATCGGCACGCCGTGCAGTGGCCCGCGCAATTGTCCGGCGGCGCGCTCACGATCCAAGCGCGCCGCGATCGCCATCGCGTCGGGGTTGGTTTCGATGACCGCGTGGAGAAGCGGGTTAAGCCGCGCGATGCGCCTGAGATAGTTTTCCGTCAATCCCGCGCTCGTCCATTGGCCTAGCCGGAGCATTTGCTGCAGCTCCGAAATAGTGACTTCGCCTAACGTGGAATCCTCCTGCAAAGCGGCCCCGCGCAGAAGCGACGGGAGGCCGCCGGCCATCAACGCCGCCCCGCCTGCGAGCGTGGTCCCGAGAAATCGCCGCCGGCTGATTTCTGCCCGCTCGAGTGACCCCTGATCAATGTGATTTGCGCTCATGGCGAAGTCTGCCGACGCGCCGAAAGGAAAGTCAAGCCGGAATCATGGTCGGCGAAACGCTTCATCTCCGCGTGAGTCGGAAAGACGGAAAGATTTATCCGGCGGCCCTTCTCGCGGTCGCGGAACCGAAGTAGCGGGCGGGCCACCCTGCCCACTTCCGGCTTTTCTTTTCTGCTGGCGACGGCGACTCTGGCCGCGATGGCGTTGCCGAACGAAGAGTACGTTCTCGATCTTCTCCGGGATGTGGGCCTGGTCACGCGCAAGCAGATCGAGGAGGCGCGCGAGGATCTGAACGGCGCGACCAGCGTAGTGGAACGACTCGTTAGGCAAGGCCTCGTCACGGCCGACGATATTTCCCGCACCGTCGCCGCCCAGGCCCAGATGCATTGGGTCGACCTGGCCGACATGGTCGTGCCGCAGGAAATCATCGATGAGATCAAGCCGCGGGACGCGCGCCGCTTCAAGATGATCCCGATCGCGCGCAACGAACATGGCCTCGTCGTCGCGACGGGCGATCCGCTCGATTTCGACAGCATCGACAGCCTGAGCTTTCTGCTCAAACGCGAGATCGAGCTGGTCTGCACCACCCCCGAGAAAATCAAACAGGCCCTGATCAAGTATTACGGCAGCGCGGAGGAAGCGGTCGATGTCCTGCGCGAGAAGATCGGCGACGCCGCGATCGAGGAACTCGATATCGCCGAGGGAGCGGAGCTGCCGGAGGGGGAAGGGGGCGATGCGCCGATCGTGCGGATGGTTTCGATGCTCTTGCTCGAAGCGCACCGCCTCGGGGCGAGCGACATTCATCTCGAGCCGCTCGAAAAAAGCTTCCGGGTTCGTTTCCGGATCGACGGCGTCCTCCAGGAAATGCAATCGCCGCCCAAGAAATTGCAGTCCGCCATTATCAGCCGGCTCAAGATCATGACCGGCTCGATGAGCATCGCAGAAAAGCGGCTCCCGCAGGACGGCCGCATCCAGGTGAAGATGGGCAAGAAGTCGATCGACCTCCGTGTTTCCACCGTCCCGACCAATCACGGCGAAAGCATGGTCATGCGTTTGCTCGACAAGACCAGTCTGCTGCTTGGTCTGCCTGAGCTCGGATTCCTGAGCGACGACCAGGAAATCTTCGAGCGCTTGCTCCACGCCCCCGACGGCATCCTGCTCGTGACCGGACCGACCGGTTCCGGCAAGACGAGCATGCTCTACGCCTGCCTCAACTACATCAACAAACCCGATCGCAAGATCATTACCGTCGAGGAACCGGTCGAGTACCAGATGAACGGGATCAACCAGGTGCAGGTGAATTCCGATATCGGCATGACTTTTCCGGCGGCGCTTCGCTCCATTTTGCGCCAGGCGCCGAACATCATCATGATCGGTGAAATTCGCGACCTCGAGACGGCCGCGATCGCGACCAACGCCAGCCTTACCGGCCATCTCGTCTTCAGCACCCTCCACACCAACGACGCGCCCTCCGCCGTCGCGCGTCTGATCGACATCGGGGTGCAGCCGTTCCTGGTCGCGACCGCGATCCGCGCGATCATGGCCCAGCGACTCGTTAGGCGGCTCTGCTCCCAATGTAAGGAACCGGGACAGCTTTCAGAATCGGAATTGCGCGCCTTGCAGGTCGAGGCCTCGCAGTTGGGAGAAGCGAACGTGATGCGCCCGGTCGGTTGCGAGAAATGCCGCCAGACCGGTTACAAGGGACGGATGGGCATCTTTGAACTCTTCGAGATCGATGACGAAGTGCGCCACATGGTCAACAACCGTTCTTCCACCATGCTGCTGCGCCAGCGCGCTCGGGAGCTCGGCATGCGCACCTTGCGCGAGGACGGCGTGCGCAAGGTCTTGGCAGGGATGACGAGCGCCGAGGAAGTGATCTCGATCACACTGGGAGACATCAATTAATGACGAAGGCCGAATTTCGAATGCCGAAGCAATTTCGGATGACGAATGACGAAACGCTGGGGGCGGGCAGTCTGCCTTTCGTCATTCGGGCTTGGTCATTGATTCGTCATTCGTCTTTTCCATCATGAATAACGAACGCATCGCCGATCTCTTCATCGACCAGGGCCTGATGGACCGGGCCCAGGCCGATGACGTTCTTCTCGAGACGACGCAAAACGGCAAAGCGATCGAACAGGCGATGGTCGACCACGGGATTGTCGACGAACACCAGTTCTATCTCGCCATTGCCGACGCCATCGGCTCGCGAGTGATCGATCTCGACGAGATCGAATTTACGCCGCAGATCCTGCGCTTGATCCCGGCCGGGCTGGCCCGACTCCACCGCGCCTTGCCGGTCGGGATGGAGGAGAACGCCATCCATGTCGCCTTGGTCGATCCGCTCGATACCCAGACGGTCGAGGACCTCCGCTTCGCGCTCGGTCACGACATTCACGTCCTCCTCGCTCCCAGTCTGCAAATCGAAGAGCGCCTGCGCAAACACTACGGCGAAGACACCTCCAGCATGGAGGACATCCTTAAGCAGCTCGGCGAAGCCGGCGAGTTAATGACGCTCGACGGCGACAAGGCGATCGGCGCCAATGTCGAAGCGGAAGCGAGCGCCACGCCGATCATTCGTTTCGTCGACTTGATTCTCTACCAGGCGATCCAGGACCGGGCGAGTGACATTCACTTCGAGCCCTTCGAGGCCGAGTTTAAAGTGCGCTACCGGGTCGATGGCGCACTTTACGAAATGGCGCCGCCCCCGCGCCATCTCGCGCTCCCGGTCATTTCGCGCGTGAAAGTAATGGCAAATATGAACATCGCCGAGCGCCGCCTGCCGCAGGACGGCCGGATCCAGAAGAACATCGCCGGTCGCACGGTCGATCTGCGTGTTTCCACGCTCCCGACTCAGTTCGGCGAGAGCGTCGTGCTCCGCGTCCTCGACCGCTCGACCGTGAATCTCGATCTCGAGGCGCTCGGGATGCCGGATTACATCCTCCATTACATCCTCGAAGTGATCAATCGGCCTAACGGAATTTTCATCGTCACCGGCCCGACCGGCTCGGGTAAAACGACCACGCTTTATTCCTGCCTGCGCAAGATCAACACCATCGATTCCAAGCTCCTGACCGCGGAGGAACCGGTCGAATATGATCTCGAAGGCGTCATGCAGGTGCCGGTCAACGAAGCGATCGGGCTCAATTTCGCCCGCGTCCTGCGGGCCTTCCTGCGGCAGGACCCGGACCGCATCATGGTCGGGGAAACACGCGATCTGGAGACGGCGCAAATCGCCATCCAGGCTTCGCTCACCGGGCATCTTGTTTTCACCACCCTGCACACCAACGACGCCCCCGGTGCAATCGCGCGCTTGATCGACATGGGAGTCGAGCCCTTTCTTATTTCCTCGACCCTGGACGCGGTCCTCGGCCAGCGCCTCATCCGCAGCATCTGCCCCGACTGCCGCACCTCCTATCAGCCTAACGAGTCGCTCCTCGCCCAGCTCAATCTTTCCCCTCACGAGATCGGCGACCGTCAGTTTTACTACGGGCGCGGTTGCGACAAATGCAACCGGACCGGCTACAAAGGCCGCAAGGGCATTTACGAGCTGATGCGGATCAGCGACCCGATTCGTTCTCTGATCAATGAGCGGGCGCCCTCGGTCGTTCTGAAACAAAAAGCGATCGAGCTCGGGATGGTGACGCTGCGGCAGGATGGCGTCCGCAGCATTTTCGAGGGCGAGACGACGATCGAGGAAGTGCTGAAGTACACCTAAGGGTCGCGGGGGCGGGAGCCTTGGGTAGCGCCGGAATTTCTCGACAGCGCCCGGGTAGATTTCGTAATTTCCTCGCAGCCACGACTTTTATGCCGCGTTTTACCTACATCGCTCTCGACGCACGCGGACAGGAATCGACCGGGTTGGTCGACGCACTTTCCGCTAACGAAGCCATCGGCCAGTTGCGTCAAGCGGGTTATTTTCCGACCAACGTTTACGAGGAAGGACAGGGCGGCACCACCGAAAAGAAGGCGCGTCGCGGGGCGAAAGCGAGCCCCGCTGCACCGACCGCCGGCGCCAAGAAAGGCATCGTCCTTTTCCAAAAGAAGACCGTCAAAGCCAAGATCCTGATGGTTTTCACCCGGCAACTCGCGACCCTGATCGACGCCGGCCTGCCCCTCCTGCGCGGCCTTAACGTGCTCTCAAAACAGGAGCGCGATCCGGTCCTCAAGAGCACGATCGATCAACTCGCTGACTCCGTGCAGGGTGGCAGCACCTTTTCCGAGAGCCTCGGGCAGCATCCGAAAATTTTTAACAAGCTCTACGTCAACATGGTGAAAGCGGGCGAGCTCGGTGGCGTGCTCGAACTCGTTCTCAGCCGTTTGGCCGAGTTCCAGGAAAAGGCGCAAAAGGTCAAAAACAAGGTGAAGTCCGCGATGATCTACCCGGTCATCGTGCTCTCGCTTGCCATGGTCATCATGGCCTTCCTCCTCGTCTTCATCGTGCCGAAGTTCGAATCGATCTTCCACGAAATGCTGGGCGACAAACCGCTCCCGGGCATCACCCAATTTGTCATCGGGATCAGCGGCTTCATGCAACATCACTGGCTGCTTCTGATCGGCGGGATCGTCGCCGTCATTTTCGGCTACAAATTCGTCTCGCGGACTCCGGGTGGTCGCACGGTCATCGACCGGCTCGCCTTGCGCGCCCCGCTCTTCGGCGACCTGACCCGCAAGAGCTCGATCTCACGTTTCGCGCGAACGTTAGGCACGCTCGTCACCAGCGGTGTGCCGATTTTGCAGGCGCTTAATATTACCCGCGAAACCGCGGGCAACAGTGTCATCGCCAACGCCATCGCGCAGGTGCACGACTCGGTCAAGGAAGGCGAATCGATCGTGCAGCCACTCGAAGCGAGCGGGGCTTTCCCGCCAATGGTCATCAGCATGGTCGACGTCGGCGAGGAAACCGGTCAATTGCCCGAGATGCTACTTAAGATCGCAGAAGTCTACGACGATGAAGTCGACAACTCGGTTGCGGGACTGACCTCCATGCTCGAGCCGATCATGATCGTGCTGTTGGCAGTCATCGTCGGCACGATCGTGATCGCGTTGTTCATGCCGCTGATCAGCATCATCGGGGGTCTGCAGGCGCAGACCTAACGAATGCGCGTCAAGTGTAGCGGTGGCCGTGTCGGCCGCAGAATGTTGGGTAGACGCGACGTTTTGGGGCGAGCGGGCGACACGCCCGCCACTACATTTGGCTTCACGGTCATTGAGCTTCTGGTGGTGATGGCGATCATCCTTGTCCTGGCCGGATTGATCCTGGCCACGAGCAGCTACGTGCATAACAAAGGCGCCCGCTCCCGCGCCGAAGCCGAGATCGCTGCGATGTCGGCGGCGCTGGAGAATTACAAGGCGGATAATGGGGTTTATCCGAGGGGCGTAGATAGCGATGGATTAAACGCGAAAACGGACGGCAATCCCGCTTCTCCAATACCGAACACTTATACGAGAAGTTCGTTCTATCTTTATGGTCAGCTAAGTGGAGACACCGACGGCGACAGAGTTTCTAACGGCGGTACCACTTACTTTAGTTTCAAAGATAATCAGTTGAGTCCGTCGTCTGGGACTGTGCAGTTCATCAAAGATCCCTTTGGAAATAGCTACGGTTATTCGACCGCGGGCCAATCGGGCGGAGCGGCTGGCTACAACCCCACTTTCGATCTTTGGAGCACGGCCAACTCAACGCTGGATCCAACGCAACCTAACGACGTCATCACCCCGCGCTGGATCAAGAACTGGTGAACTGCCCTCTCCCTCGTCTGTCATCCCGAGCCGGCGAAGCGCGGCGAGGGACCTCGCAGTTGCAAGCGACGGTCCTTGGCCAGGAGTACCGCGTAGATTGCAACTGCGCGGTCCTTCGTCGTCTACGCGACTCAGGATGACAACGTCGGCGTGGCTCGATCCTAGTGCACCACGACTACCACTCGCCGATTCACTTCCTGCTCCTCGATCGAGGCGTCCGTTGAAGTGAGCAGGTTGGCCTTGCCGTAACCGCGCGTTTCGATCTGCGCGGGATCGATCCCGAGCGTGCCCACCAGATAAGCCTTCACGCTTTCCGCCCGGCGCCGGCTGAGGTCGAGGTTGTACTCATCCGACCCATACGAATCGGTGTAGCCCTCCAGTGTGAAGGTCGCCTTCGGGTTGCGCTTGATCAGGGTCGCCACCTTCTGCAATTGCTCGACCGCCGCGCCCTGCAAATCCGCGCTGTCGTATTGAAAGAGCTGATTGTTAGGCATCTTGAACTTCGTGCCCGACCCGAGCGGCCCCCGCTGTGAAAGGAGCGATTCCAGGTCGCTGAAGCCCGGGGCGCGATCGGTTCGCGGGCCGGCGCTGTCCCCCGCCAGGGC
>JALYOR010000021.1 GCA_030856765.1 Verrucomicrobiota bacterium
CAGCGGCAAGGGCACGCAGGGCAGGTCGCTCGGCTCCATTCCGCGCTTTTTTCATTGCGCTTGCGGCGACGTTTTCCGCTCGATCGATACCCGCACCCGACTCGGGAGCGCTTTTCTCGAATACTCCAGCCGCGGCGAACTCGTCCCCGACGAGATCACGGTCGAACTTTGGAAAGCCCGCATCGATGCCGCAGTCGATGCGCACCAGTTCAAACCGGACATCGACGTGCTCGTCCTCGATGGCATTCCGCGCAACGCCGGCCAGGCCGAGATCATGGATAAGCTGATCGACGTGAAGAAGGTCTTTCACCTTTCCTGCCCGAATCGCGACGCTCTCTTCGCCCGCCTGAAAAAGCGCGCGCTCAAGGACAATCGTCTCGACGACGCCAACGAGGAGGTGATCAAGCGCCGCCTCGCCACCTACGAGAACGAGTCTAAACCGGTCTTGGAACATTATCGCGATCGCGTGCAAATGGTGGACGCAACCGAGCCTCCAGCGAGAGTCTTGTACCACATCCTCGAAACCGTTTCGAACGGGGAACATGAGCCAGGCGCAGTTTGAGAATTTTACCGCCTCCAGTCTCTACTGCGAGAAATGCAAGGCGGCGATGCCGGTGCGCGAACGCCTCCTCCTCGTCCTACCCGACCGCGAGTTGTACGATTACTTGTGCACCAATTGCGCCTCGTCGGTCGGCCAACGCGAGGTCACGGCGGGCGATAAGCTGATGGCGCAGGCGGCTGCTCCATCTCGCAAAACGCGATCATTGCCGCGCCATTTGATGCCGTAAGGCGGCATGCGGGTCCTCTTCATCGGCACGGGCGAAATCGGCGTGCCGACCCTGCGGACCTTGCTTCAATCCCAGAAGCATGAATTGATCGGCGCCGTGACGCAGCCCGACAAACCGGTCGGCCGCGCGCAACGCATCGAGCCGCCAGCAATCAAAAAGGAATTGGCCCAGACGGGTCTGCCGATCCTTCAACCAGAACGGCTGCGCGACCCAGACGCAGTCGAGCTAATAGGCGCGCTCGGCCCGGACATCATTGTCGTCATGGCCTATGGCCAGATCCTGCCGAAAAGCGTGCTTGAGATCCCGCAGGTCGCCTGCCTCAACCTGCATGCCTCCCTCCTCCCGCGTCATCGCGGCGCCGCCCCAATTCAAGCGGCGATTGTGGCGGGGGAGGCGGAAACTGGAATCACGGTGATGTACATGGATGAAGGCCTCGACACCGGCGACATCCTCCTGCAAGAAAAGTTGGCCCTCGCGCCTAACGAAACGGGTGGCTCGCTCCACGATCGACTCGCGGATCTCGCGCCGGAGGCAATCCTGCGCGCGCTCGATCTCCTCGGGGAAGGCAAGGCGCCGCGCCAGCCCCAGGACGCCGTCACCGCCACCTACGCGGCGAAGTTGACCCGCGAGCACGGCAAAATCGATTGGAAGGAACCCGCGGAAACGATTGAGCAAAAGATCCGCGCCTTCGATCCCTGGCCCGGCGCCTTCACCCAACTTGCCGACTCATCCGACCGGATACGTAATTTAAAAATCTTTCGCGCCTCCGTCGCCGGACAGGACCTCGGCGCCCCGGGAACGATCGTCCAACCTAACGACTCCGAGGTGTTCATCGCGACTGGGCGCGGCGCCCTTCGGCTCGACGAAGTGCAACTGGAAGGAAAGCGCCGTCTGAAGGCCGCTGATTTTTTGCGCGGTTTTTCCTCCCCAAGACTTCATTTCTGATCGATCATCCCGCCCGAGATGGAAAACGGAAAACCCGCTTACAAACGCATCGTCCTTAAATTAAGCGGAGAAGCGCTGCGTGAAACCGGCGCGCGCGACACGATTTCGCCTCATATCGTGAAGGAAATCGCGCGCCAGGTAAAAGAGATCTACGACCTCGGGGTTCAGATCTCGATCGTCGTCGGCGGTGGCAATATCTGGCGTGGCCTCGCCGCCAGCCATCGCGGCATGGATCGCACCACCGCGGATTACATGGGCATGCTCGCCACCGTCATCAACGGTCTCGCTCTCCAAAGCGAACTCGAACTGACCGGCGTCCCCGTCCGCGTGCAGACCGCGATCGAGATGCAGAATGTGGCCGAACCCTTCATTCTCCGGCGCGCCATCCGGCACCTCGAGCAGGGCCGCGTGGTCATCTTCGTCGCCGGCACCGGCAATCCCTATTTCTCGACCGACACCACGGCCGCGCTCCGCGCGAGCGAAATCGACGCCAACATCCTCATGAAGGCCACCAAAGTGGACGGCATTTATGACCGCGACCCGAAGCTCCACACCGATGCCAAACGCTACGACCAGATCAGCTTCAACGAAGCGCTCACCCAGAGATTGCAGGTGATGGACTCGACCGCCTTTAGCCTTTGCATGGACAACAAAGTTCCCATTCTCGTTTTCGACATGCACCACCCAACCAATGTGCGCGACGCGGTCCTCGGAAAGAAGATCGGCACTCTCGTGACGGATTAACGATTGCGATTCGCCCTCGCCCAGCTTTCTTTCATCACCTTATGAGCGCCGAAGAAATTCTCCTCGAAGCCGAAATGGCGATGGAAAAAAGTGTGGACTACATGGTTCACGAATTCGCCAGTGTGCGGACCGGGAAAGCGTCCCCCGCCTTGGTCGAAAACGTCGATGTGCAGGCCTACGGCTCGGCCATGAAGCTGAAGCAGTTGGCGCTCATCACGACACCGGAGCCGCGCCTGCTCGTGGTGCAGCCATTCGATGCCTCCACCGTGCGCGACATCGAGAAGGCGCTGAAGGAATCCAAACTCGGGATTACGCCTTTGGTCGACGGCAAACTCATTCGCCTGCCGATTCCTGAGCTCTCGGAAGAGCGGCGCAAAGATCTGGTGAAGTCGCTCAAGCAAATGGCCGAAGAAGCCCGCGTTCGGGTCCGCGCCAATCGGCGGACGGCCATGGATGAAGCGAAAAAGATGGAGAAAGCGGGCGAAGCGACCGAAGACCAGCTCCGCGACACCGAGGCGGAAGTGCAAAAGTTGACCGACCGCTTTGTGAAATCGATCGACGATCACTTCGAGCGCAAAGAAGCCGACGTGATGAAAGTGTAGCCGGCGGATAAGACTTCGCGCGGTCGCCGGAACTTCCGGCGCCCCAGATTCGCGCGCGTCTTGTCATCCCGAGCTGGCGCAGCGCGGCGAGGGACCTCTCTATTGCAAGAGCGGTGCCCTACGCGCAAGAGAGCGTCGATTACAATTGATCCTTCGCCGTCTGCGCGGCTCAGGAGGACAACGTTGCGGTGATGACGGACCCCACCTCTTCCGCTACTTCCTCTGCGCTGACCGCTTTCATGCAGCGAAAGTCGAGCGGACATTCGCGCAAAAAGCACGGGCTGCACTCGACCTGATGCCTGACGACGCGATTTTTTTGACCCAGCGGTCCGGTCAGACTCGGTTCGGTCGACCCGAAAATCGCCACCACCGGCACGCCCAGCAGCGTCGCCAGGTGCATCGTCCCGGTATCGTTCGTGAGCAAAAGCCGGCACTTTCGCAATTCGTCGATTAGCTGCTCGAGCGTCGTCCGCCCGATCAAGTTGAGGCAGCTTTCGCCCAGCGCGGTGGCGATCTGCGCGCCCACTTCTTCATCCTTGGCCGTGCCGAAGAGCACCGATTGGCCACCCAACGTTTTGGCCACTTCCGCAAAACGCTCCGGCAACCAACGCTTGGCCGGCCCGTATTCCGCGCCGGGGCAGATCCCGATGCGTGGTTCCGCCGGCGCGGCACTCGAGCGCGCTGGGATCGCGATCTCGCCGACCTCGGCGTTTGCGCCTAACGAGCGCGCGATGTCGAGGTAATGCTCGGCCTGGTGCGGAGGCGGACCCTGGCGGTCGATGGGCCGGACCACTTGATTCAACAACCAGCGACGGCGATGCCCGGCATAGCCAACTCGGCGCGGAAGACCGCCAAGCCAGAGTTCGAACGCTACTCGCAATGAATTGGGAAAGGCAATTCCGACCTCAAACGGCTCGACGCGCCGGATCAAATCCACCGCCTCCCAGATCGATTTCTTCCCTAACGAAATGACTTCATCCACCTCCGGCACCAGCCGCCAGACGGCGGCGATCTTCTCCGGAGCAAGCACGCTGACGTGGGCGTCGGGCCGACCCCGCTTGATCGCCCGCACCGCCGGGAGGCTGATGACGCTGTCGCCCAGCCAGTTGCTCGCCCGAATTAGAATGCGAAACGGCTTCAGCTCTGGCGCGCTCATCGTTTCTGGAACAAAAAGACCGCGCTTATACTGACCGAGGAGCCAATTGGGTCGCGGAGTTTTCCAGCGATTGTGCACCCAGAACCAGTCCTCCGGCGTGCGCCGAATTTCGGCCGCGATCATTTCATTCGCCTTCGCGGTCAGCGCCGGCACGCTGTCGTTAGGCAAATCGAAGGGGGGACTAAAGGTCAGCTTCCACTTTCCCGCCCCCTCGGTCGAAAGCGTGGCCAGGCTGATGGCGGCGCCGGTCCGTTTGCCGAGGAGCGCAGGCAAAGGCGAAGTCGAAGCCAGCCGCCCAAAGAAGGGCGTCCACAGGCCGTGGTCGCCGGCGTGCTGGTCGCTCAGGATTCCGATCACGCCGCCGCCGCGGAGCAGCTTGATCGCTTCCTGGAAGCCTTCACTCCGATCGAAAAGCTCGACCCCGAAACGAGCCCGCTGCTCCCTCACGAATCGATCGAGATGCGGATTGCCCAATTTCTGGTAGACCGTACTCAGCCGGATGTAGTTGAAATAATGCGGCACAATCTGGGCAAACAATTCCCAATTGCCGAGATGACTGAGAACGACCACGACGGGCCGGCCGGCTCGTAATTCACGATGCACATGGTCCAACCCCTCAGTCGCGACCAGCGTCGCCACCGTTTCCAGCGGCATGGCATTGAGCTTCATCCCGCTGAGGAGATTCGCTCCGAGCCGCTGGAAATGCCGGCGCACCAGCCGGTTTTTTTCCGGCCCGGATTTTTCCGCCCCAAACGCGATCTCTACGTTCCGCCGCGCCAGCCGGCGGTATTTAACCAAGAAGACCCAGGCGAGAAAGCCCAGGCCCCGGCCGAGGGGAAACACAACCCCGAGCGGCAACGATGTAATCACGGCGAGCGCCGCGCGGTAGCAAATGTAAACGCAAAAATCGACCATGCAGGGCGGCCGGCGAAGGCCTGGAACGACGCGGTTGCACCGTAATTTTGCCTGCGGGCGGCCGCAATCATTATAATGTGCTCCGGTGCAGCCGCGTCTTTTTCCCACTGTCCGGGCGGATTTCGCTCGCCTCGTCGCGCGCAAATTCGGGCCCGCCCGGCTGCTCCTGGTCGGGAGCGCGGTGGAAAATTTGAGCGATGATCCGAGGGAACATCAAAGCCAGATCACGTACTACCCGGGCTTGAGCGAGCTGGAGGCCGTGCGCCAAAACGGCACCACGCCTCATTTCGACCTGGCGATTTGGGCTTATCCACCGGAGGTCGAGGCCTCCCACGATGACGCCACGCTCGATCAACTCGCGACCTTGGTCGACCACCTCATCCTCATTCCTGGCCCCGGCGCGGATGTCACCAAGCGCCGACCTCGACTCGTTCTCCATCTGGCCGAACTCGGGTTTTTTCCCAATTACGATTGCGATATCGTCGAGATCGAATCCGGCGCGATCCGTTTGAGCCGCAAGGCACCAGCGGCGCTCGAAACTTTCCTCCCGGCCGTCGAAACGGGTTTCGCCCATCTTAATCGGCAGTTGCGCGGCCTGCACCGAACCCTGCGCACCCGGATGTCGGAGCTGGAGGCGGCCGACCGGCACATCGCGCGCCTCGAGGAAAAGGTCCTCAAACTCAAAGAGGCCAAGCGCGACCTGAAACAATTGAAGGCGGAAAAACACGCCCTGCGCAAATCGCCGGAACGCAAGATCGGTCAGGTCCTGCTCGCGCCCTATCGTCTGCCGCAAAAACTGGTGCGGGAAATCCGCAAGCAGTTCGGTCGCCCATTGCCGGATAAAAACGCTGCTCTCTCACCTAACGAATATCAGCAGTGGCTGGAAAAAAAACAGCCGTCCGAAAAGGATCTCGCGGCTGCCCGGCGAGAGTCCCGGATCTTCTCCTACAAGCCGCTGATCAGCATCATCACGCCGGTCTTTAATACTCCTTCGCCCTGGTTGGCCGCGGCCATCGAAAGCGTCCGAGAACAAGCTTACGAGAACTGGGAACTGCTCCTGATTGACGACGGCTCGACGCTTCCGGAGACGCTCGAACTTCTTGGCATGGTCGGCTCGCAGGATCCGCGCTTTGTGGTCGTGCGGCGGGAGAGCACCGGCGGCATCTCGGCCGCTTCCAATTCCGGGCTCGAAGTGGCACGAGGCGAATGGATCGGCCTGCTCGATCACGACGACGTGCTCGAACCGGATGCGCTTTTCGAGGTAGTCAACTATCTGCAAACCAATCCGGAAACGGATCTGATCTTCTCGGACGAGGACAAAATCACCGAAGAAGGCCTGGCCGCGCCGCAGTTCAAACCCGATTGGTCGCCGGACTTCCTCCTCTCTTACAACTACCTCTGTCATTTCACCACCGTCCGGCGCGAACTGGTCGAAAAGGCCGGCCGTTTTCGCCCGGAATTCGACGGCGCCCAGGATTACGACCTCTTCCTTCGGGTGAGCGAACTAACGAATCGCATCCACCACCTGCCGCGCATCCTTTATCATTGGCGGCGGAGCGAGACCTCCACCTCCGACAATATTCGCCGCAAGCCGCTCGCGCTCGAAGCCGGCCGGCGCGCCGTCGAGAACCACCTCAAGCGGCGCGGCGAGCGTGGCCACGTCACGGTGGATTGGCAGACCCACGCCTACTGGGTGAAACGCGAACTGCGAGAGACGAAACGCATCTCCATTATCATCGCGACCCGCGATCGGATCGACCTTCTTTCCCGATGCATCTCGAGTCTCGTTTCCAAGACGAGCTACCCGAATTACGAGATCATCGTGGTCGACAACGAGAGTAAGTCAGAGGAGGCGCGCGAATATTTCCACAATTTGGAGCACCGCGTTCTGCCTTTTCACGGACCTTTCAACTTCTCCGCGCTGAACAATCTGGCGGTCGAACAAAGCAGCAATCCGTGGCTACTCTTCTTGAACAACGACGTCGAAATCATCGACAGCGAATGGCTGACCGTGATGGCCGAGCATGTCCAGCGCCGTGAAGTCGGCGCGGTCGGCGCCCGCCTGCTTTACCCTAACGATACCGTCCAGCACGCCGGCGTCGTCCTCGGGGTGGGCGGCATCGCCGAACACGCTTTTCGCCATTTCCCGGCCGATGCGCCCGGCGTATCGCGGCAGTTGCAGGTCACGCGCAATTACAGCTCCGTGACCGGGGCCTGCCTTCTCACTCGGCGCGACGTTTTCGAAGAAGTGGGCGGGTTCGATGAAGAACAATTGCCGGTCACCTTCAGCGACGTCGATCTCTGCCTGAAGATGCGACGGGCGGGTTATCTGATCGTTTACACTCCTTTCGCCAAGCTGTATCACCACGAGTCGGCCTCGCGCCGGCGGAGCGTGGAAGCGCTCGAGACTGAAGTGATGCGGGAACGTTGGCCCGACCTGCTGGCGCGCGATCCCTACTACAACCCAAACCTGTCGCGCGAACGCGCCGATTTTTCGTTAGGCAAATAATTCATGAAGAAGAACAAACCGGATCGCTGGCAGGGCCTCGCCCCGGAAGTGCGGCGGGAACTCGTCGAACGCGACTATGGCGTGCGCTCCCTCGCCCAGAGGATTGCCGAAGTGGGCGTCGAAGCCGGCCAGCTCGCGCGGGCGAACCGCACCGACCCGGAAATGACGGAGGCTTGGATTCCGGGCGTGGAAGTCTTTGCCCGGACGATTCATCCCCAGCGCCATCGCGGACTCTTCGGCGAGTTGGCCCGCCGCGACGAGGGCCTGCTGGCGAAAATCGGCCTTTGGCCGCAGCAATGGTCGGCCGCACGCATGTTCGCGCAGACCGCGAAAGGCTTTCATATTCATCCGCCGCACCTCCCGGTGGAGACCTCGCCCAACGAGTGGTTCCAGCGTCTCTTCGTTGCCGAACCGGAGAATTTTTCCCTTCGCCCCTACGAAAAAGAGCAGTGGGACGTGATGTTTTTCATCCAAGGCCGAGCCGAGATGATTCTGCGTGAAGCCCGCGCTGGTCTCCCGCCCCGGACTATGCGGCTCTTCATCGACGGCGACCAACATCGCGGGCCAAACAACGCTGCGGTCGTCATCCCGCCGGGAGTGGCCCACGCCATCCGGGTCGAGGGCTCGGAGGACTTGATCATGGTATACGGCACGAGCACTTCGTTCGTGGCGGAATTTGAAGGACGCATTGCGAGCGAGGTCGAGAACGCCCAACTGCCGGAGTCATGGCAGAAGTTCCTCTCGTGATCCGGCGGCGGTTCACCCTTAGCGCGGTCATCCCGAGCCGGCGCAGCGCGGCGAGGGACCCCTCGCTGGGATGCGCGGTTTGCTCGTTAGGCGAGAGCGCGTCTTGCAATAGAGGGGTCCCTCTCCGTCCTGCGGCGGATCGGGAGGACAGAAGAGCGGCGGGGGTTACCCCCGCCCGAGCATGAAGGCGGGAGGGGCCTTTGTGCCCCGATCTGATGCGGCGTCTTCCCTGATCTGGGCACAAAGGCCCCTCCCACTTTGAAGCGGCGTTTCGATCCGGCGAATCCGGAGTGGATGGATCGGCCGCAACCGATCTCGCCGGAGCTCTTGTCCGACCTCCACAATTTGCGCGCGCTGAACCGCTTCTTCGGAAGTTACCGGCTCGTTAGGCATTTCCTCCGGCGCTGGATCCGACACGGCGACAAGTGGCGCATCCTCGATCTGGCCACCGGCTCGGGCGATATCCCGCGGCTGGTGGCCGAGTTTGCCCGTGAGGTCGGCGCGGAGGTCGAAATCGACGCGGTCGATTTTCAGGCTTCGACGATTAAAATCGCGCGGCAACTGAGCGCGGATTTTCCCGAGATCCGTTACCATTGTGCGGACATCCATCACTTCGGCGAAGAAGGCGGTTATGATGTCGTGCTCTTCTCGCTCGCGCTGCATCACTTCAGCGACGAAGACGCGGTCTCGTTACTCCGCCGCTGCGTAATGCTGGCGCGAGGCAAGGTGCTCGTGGCCGACCTTCGCCGCAGTTGGCTGGCAAAAATCGGCATCGATTTGCTGACCTCGACGATCTTTCGCGAACCGATGACGCGGAACGATGCGCGCGCCTCGATCGTCCGCGCTTTTTCCTTCGCGGAACTCGATCAACTTGCCCGAACCGCTGGCTGGAAAAAATACGGCCATCGTCGGTTTCGCTTTGCCCGCCAGGCGATTTGGTTGGAGGGATGAGCGCATGAAGATCATTTCGACCGTTGCGGACCTGCGAGCAGCGGCCGTCGATCATCCGAAACGCCGGGTGCTGGTCCCGACGATGGGCGCTTTGCATGTGGGCCATGTATCGCTCATCCGGCTGGCGCGCGAGAATGCCGGGCCGAAAGGCGAAGTGGCCGTGAGCATCTTCGTGAATCCGTTGCAATTCGAGCCGGGTTCGGATTTCTCGCGTTACCCGCGGCCAGAAGCCGCCGACGAAAAGATCTGCCGCGCGGAAGGCGTCGATCTGATTTTTCGCCCGTCAGCCGACGAGATTTATCTCCCCGATCGCTCGACTTTCGTCGAAGAAACGCAGCTCTCGGAGCGGCTTTGTGGAGCGTCGCGCCCCGGTCACTTCCGCGGGGTCTGTACGGTGGTCGCGAAGTTGTTCAATCTGCTCACGCCGGGGGCGGCAGTGTTCGGGGAAAAGGATTTTCAACAGTTGGCGATCATTCGCCGAATGGTGCGCGACCTCGATTTCCCGATCGAAATCCTCGGCGGCCCGACCGTGCGCGAACCCGATGGACTCGCGCTCAGCTCGCGCAATCGTTACTTGAGTGAAGAAGAACGCGCGCAGGCGCCGGTGATTCGAGCTGCCTTGGTGGAGGCGGCGCAGTCAGACGAAAACTCCGCTTGCAAAGCGCTCGCGGCGGTGCGGGAGAAGATCGAATCGGCGGCGCTCGCCCGGATCGATTACGTGGAGATCGTGGGAGCGGACGATCTCCAGCCTCGCCTCACAATCGAGCCGCGCTCCCTTCTCGCGGTCGCGGTTTTTTTCGGCAAGACCCGCTTGATCGATAACATTCTCCTCGGATGAAAGAGTACGATTTCGTCGTCATCGGGAGCGGGATTGCCGGCCTGACTTTTGCGCTCAAGGCGGCGAAGCATGGCCGGGTCGGGATCATCACGAAGCGCAAAGGCGCCGACTCCAACACCGCCTGGGCCCAGGGCGGCGTGGCTTGCGTGACGAGCGGCGAGGATTCTTTCGATCTCCACATTCGCGACACTCTCGAAGCCGGCGCCGGCCTCTGCGATTCGCTCGCGGTCGAGACGGTGGTGAAGGAAGGGCCGGAGCGGGTGCGCGAGTTGGTCGAAATGGGTTTGCATTTCGATGAGCGCGACGTTTCCGGACATCGCGAGCTCGATCTCGGGCGCGAAGGCGGGCACTCCAAGCGCCGGGTGTTGCATGTGCACGACCTGACCGGCCAGGAGATCGAACTGACCCTGCTCCGCGCGGTGGCGGCTTCGCCCTCCATTGAGCTTTTCGAAAACCACATGGCGGTCGATTTGATCACCGCCGCGAAACTCGGCTTCGCGACCGAAGACCACTGCCTGGGAGTGTACGTGCTCGATGAAATCTCCGGCACCGTGGAAACCGTCCGGACCGACCGGCTCGTCCTCGCGACCGGCGGTTGCGGAAAGGTTTATCTCTACACGACCAATCCCGCGATCGCGACCGGCGACGGCGTGGCGATGGCCTGGCGAGCGGGAGCGGTGATCGCCAACATGGAGTTCGTCCAGTTCCACCCCACCTGCCTTTTCCATCCGCAGGCGACTTCGTTTCTCATCTCCGAGGCAGTGCGCGGCGAAGGCGGCGTCCTGCGCAACGGCAAAGGCGATGACTTCACCACTCGCGTTCATCCGCGCGGCTCGCTCGCGCCGCGCGATGTGGTTGCCCGGGCGATCGACGCCGAGATGAAGCGGACCGGCGCGCAGTGCGTTTATCTCGACATCACCCACCAGCCGCGGGAGTTCCTGCAGGAGCGTTTCCCGCACATCTACGAGACTTGTCTGGCGAATGGCATCGACATGGCCAAAGAGCCGATCCCGGTGGTGCCGGCGGCGCATTACCAGTGCGGCGGGATCAAGACCAACATCGATGGCGCCACCAGTCTGCCGGGATTGTACGCGATCGGTGAGGTCGGCTGCACTGGTCTGCACGGAGCGAACCGATTGGCCAGTAACTCGCTCCTCGAAGGCCTCGTCATTGCCCATCGAGCGGCCGAGGCGCTCATTCACACTCGGTCGCCGGCGCATCCGGCGGGAGCCATTTCCCTGCCGGAATGGAAATCAGGCGACGCCCAGGACGTCGACGAACTGGTCGTGATCTATCACAACTGGGACGAGATCCGGCGCCTGATGTGGGATTATGTCGGCATCGTTCGGACAGATAAACGACTGCAACGCGCGAGCGCCCGCTTGCGCAATTTGCAGCGCGAGATTCAGGAATTTTACTGGAATTTCCGCATAACAGTTGACCTCCTCGAACTGCGTAATCTCGCGACGGTGGCGGCTTTAATCGTCGACTCCGCGCTCAGCCGTAAAGAAAGCCGGGGATTGCATTTCACGATGGATTACCCGGAAATGGGGGGCGACGCTTTCCGCCGAGACACGCTCTTGAGCCGGGGGTAAACGCCGCGAGGAACGGATCGTGCTAAGGAACAATTGTGAAACAGGCTTGCCTCGCGAGCCTATTTGGTAGCACGAATGGCGTTCATGTTGGCAAAACCAGTAAAAATCCTCGCGTCGATGGCGGTCTGCCTTTTCGCCGCCAGCGCATTCCTGCCGGCGCAATCGCCCTACGAGAGCAGCGCGGATTTCGCCAAGTACGCGATGAAGCTCCGCGCCCAGGCGCTGCTTAAGGTCGAACCGCAGGTTTTTGTCCCCACCACCTCGCGCTTCTCCTCTTCCCGTTACCCGTGGAAGACCGATATCGTGACCACCATTTTCTGGATCGGCGAGAACCCGACCGCGAACAATCCGGTGCCCAACCACAAAAGCTCGTGGGACCAGGATTGGACCCGCAACTACGGCGGCTACGATAACCCCGAGCCCTCCCGCCGGCGCAATTACATCCCGATCAATTTCATCCCGCGACAAAACCCGTTTTACATCGCCCTGCCCTACAACGATGTCTCGCATGGCCAGTTCAAACCGGAAGCCCCGATCGTGGTGCCCTGGTTCCGGCAGGCCTACGTGAAACAGGGCCTTTCCGTCTGCAAAGATCGCTGGGTCGCGATCCGCCGCGGCAATCGCGTCTGCTACGCGCAGTGGGAAGACTGCGGCCCCTTCCGGACCGACCATTACGGATACGTTTTCCGCAACGAACGGCCACGGCCGAACCTGAACCACGGCGCCGGGCTCGATGTCTCACCGGCAGTCCGCGACTACCTTGGCCTCGGAAACACTTCCTTGACGGATTGGCAGTTTGTCGAAGTGCGCGACGTGCCCCCGGGCCCGTGGCGAAACTACGGCGATAACAACAACTTCGTCATCGCCCGCCGGCAATCCGAGCAGCGCCTCGCCGAGCAGACCTCCAGCACGACCAAGGCGAAGAAGTAGCCGCTGCGCTTCGGCCCCCGGGCCATCGCGCGGATGTTCCTTAACCACTGAGAGCGGAGCGGTAGATTGCCCTCGGCGCACTCTGCGGTAAGTCGCAGATCTCCCGGCCGTGGAGGGCATCGCGCTCTCGATGCCTGGGGGAGGGCCGCCGGTGGAACGAGACTCTGTCGAGCCGGGTGAGGATGTTCATTTCGCGGCCGAGCCCTCTCCCAGCTCGACGGAGTCTCGCTTCACCGAGAAAAGGGAGCGCGTTCCCGCGACAAGAACCGGGGATTCGAAAAGGGGGGCCTGCTTGGCCGGCCTTTAAGCGAGGATGGATGGTTGAATCAGGAACGCAGGCCGTAACGGATGCGCAGCAACGGCCGGGTTTTGAAGGCATGAAAAGTTGAACGTAGTCTCGTAGCGTGCGCTCTCCTCAGCGCATCCCCCCAGTTCGCCGCGTCACGCGACGAAACGGCGACCGGGTGAGAAGGCTTGATTTTGGCGGCTCTTTCTGCGCCAATCGGAAGATGAGGAAACGTTTCGCCCTTTCCTTGGTCGTGGTCGGTCTATCACTCGCTCAAGCGCGGGCCGGGAGCGGGACGTGGCTGCCCGATCCGGTGAACAATGACTGGAACCCTCCAGCCAATTGGTATTCGAACACTGTGCCGGGGAGTTTGGATGCAGCTATGTTCGAAGCCTCGAACGAAACCGACATTGTAATCTCGGAGCAATCCGGGGCCTCCTTGCTCTGGTTTAAACCGGGAGCTCCTGCCTATCATTTCACGGCCTTGCCGGGTGGCGAGTTGGGAGTGCAATACGGGGGGATCTTAAACGAATCCGGCCTGCCCGTGTCCTTCGAGTCGGCCGCTGGTGCAGATGGCTCTGGTGGCGCATTTTATTTCTATGGGGGGCTTCCTTTACAGATGACTTCTTTTGTCACCCGGCCGCCGCAGATCGCGGGTGGCGGGGGCGGGTCGGTGTGGATCTTTTATGAAGCCAACGCGGGCAGTGCGTCGTTTGTGAACGAAGGCGGGATTGTTCCCGGAACCATCGGCGGCGAAACGAATTTCTTCGCCGGCGAGTCGATCCCGCACGGCAAGGCGGGGACCGCAAACATTGTCAACCAAGCTGGCACGGTCAGTGGAGCGACCGGCGGCCGGACGATGTTTTGGTCCAACTCGGGCGCGGAGAAGGCCACGATCATTTGCGAGGGGGCGTCGGTGAATGGCGCGCTGGGCGGTCTGACCGTTTTTATTGACCGATCCCGAGCCGATGATGCGACTCTGGTGGCCGAAAGCGGGAGCAACGGTGGAAGCGGCGGGTTGATTCAATTCCGCAACGGAACCAGGGGCGGCGATGCCCGGATCGTGTTGTCCGGCGACGGCACTCTCGATATCAGCCTGGCCACCACGCGTCAGCTGACGATCGGCTCGCTGGAGGGCGAGGGGCTAGTCTTTCTGGGGCTGAAGCCTCTGTCGATTGGCAGTAACAATTTGAGCACAACGTTTGCCGGAATCATTGGAGATAGCGGCTTACTGATCAAAGTGGGAGCGGGCACGCTGACCTTGAGCGGAGCCAGCACTTATGGCGGCGGCACGACGGTCAGTGAGGGGTCACTTATCGTCTCGAACTCGAGCGGGTCGGCGACGGGAACCGGATCGGTGCAAGTCGATGCTGGAACGTTAGGGGGCGGTGGTTCGATCGCAGGTGCGGTGAGGGTGGGAACCGGTCGAGGTGAGGGAGCCTTTCTCGCGCCGGCGGCGGGCACCAAGCGGAAAACCTCTCTCACGATCCAAGACAGTCTCACGATGCTGGCGGACGCGACATATACCTACACCTTCAAAGCAAAGGGCAACCAAGCGCGGACCGACGAGGTGATGGCCAATAAGGTGAAGCTGAACGGAGCGAGCATCGCCTTGCAGGGCGAAGGAGAGAGCGCACTCCAGACTGGGCTCACCTTGACTCTGATCAACAACACCGGGGCGACTCCGATCAATGGGACCTTTAGCAACCTTCCTGAGGGAGCGATCGTGAACGTGAGCGGGAACAACCTGCAAGCCACCTACCAAGGCGGCGACGGCAACGATCTCACCCTGACGGTCGTGCCGTAGGCGGGGGATTACTCCCGGTGGTGGGAGACTCCGCCGAGTCCCTGGGGGGCGGAAATCTCATAGCCGAGGTCCATACCCAAGCTCGACGGAGTCTCGCACCACCGATTGGCCACCTTGATGGCCGCCAGCGGATCAGCGGCCACATCGCTCTTAGCGGTGCCGGGCCAGCTCCGCCGATAATTCGGCAAAGGCTTTTTCGATCTCGCGCACCCGGTTGAGGAGCGGGTCGTAGCGCTTACGCTGCGCTGCGCAAAAGGCGCGCAACGGCTGAAAAACCCCGCCAATTTCCGCGTAGAAGAGGTCGATCGCGTGACGGAGTTGTTGCTCGATCGCCGCCACCAGCTCTTCGCGTTTCAATCCCATCTGGCGATGATATTCCGCCAAGATCTTCCGCCGTCGGCCAAACGCGACCAGCGTTCCGGCGACGAAAGCGGACGCGGCCACGATGCCGGTTACATCGGCCACGGCGGCGCTGCTCATGGCGGCGATGACGGTCACGATGCCCCCGGCCGCTGCCACCCCGGCCGGGACGCGCATCCAAGTGGCCGTTTCGCGAAACATCTTTTCCAGCTGCTCTTCCATCCCCCGCCCCGCGATTCGCTCGACGAGCGTGAGTTCGATCGACTGGAGCAATTCGCGCCGCTGTCGCGCGAAATCCGGGATCGTTTGGCTGAGCTGCATCCGGGAGTCGCCCTTGAACTGGCTCTCCATCGTGTCCTGCAACTGCGGCCAAAGCCCGCGCAGATCCGTCTCGAGGAGCTGGAGGGCGTTCTCGATCTGCGGTTGAATCAGGTCCTTCATTTTCACCTCGAGATCAGCTTGGAATTTTTCCTGCCACTCGGATTTGCCGAAAACGAGGCGCCAGGTGCGCCAGAAGGAGAGGTTGCGTTCGAGCAGAGCCTGGCCCTCGCTTTCGCAGCGCCGGCAGGCTTGCTCGATGCCGCGGAGGAAACCGCCGACCTGCCGCAAGGTCTGCTCTTTGCGCGACTCGAGAATGCCCTCGAGCCGGCTGAGCTCCTCTTCGTCGCGCACGATGGTGTCGAGGATGTTGCGCACCCGGCTGGAGCTATCGGAGAGGATGACCGCCGCGGTCTGGCAACTGGTCATCAACTTCGGCAAACCGTGGCGGGATTGGTCGACCATCAGGTTGATGTGTTTCTCGAAGGGCTCGAACTGGCTCTCCTGCATGAGGCGCTCCTTATCGACTCCCGTGGTGCGGGCGAGAAAGGCTTTCCGGGCGGAGACGGCGAAGATGGGCGGCGCAAAACCGAGCTGTTGATTGGCCGTTTCTCGCAGATGCTGCTCAATCACCGCCACTTCCTTCGGGTCGCGGAGGTCGCTCTGTTGCAGGACGAAGACAATGTTCTTGAGCCACTTCTGGTTCACGAATTTGAGCAGCTCCCAAGCGGAAGCGCCCCAGGGATTCACGACCGAAAAAACGAAGAGGATGAGGTCGGCCCGCGGGATGAAATTTTCCGTGATTGCCTGGTGCTCGGCCACCATGGTGTTGGTGCCAGGGGTGTCGACAATGTTGAAGTCCTGCAGGAAAGCGATCGGCTGATAGCGTTCCGTCACCTGGGAGGAAACGTCGATCGGCTGCTCGCGCTCGCCGTATTTGAAGATGTAGATCCGATCGGTCGCAGGCAGGACATCGACCTTGCAAAACTCCTGTCCGAAGAGGGCATTAAGCAGCGAGGACTTACCCGCCTTCACCTCGCCGACCACGACAAAGAGGAGCGGTTCGCGCACGTCCGTGAGCATGTTCTGGAGGGTGTCGAGCATGGCCGGCTCGCGCTGCATATCGGCGGCGAGCTTGAGCAGGGAGGAGAGGGCCGACTCGACGCGGCTGCGAAATTCCAGGTAAAGGTCGGCGACCATCCCGTATCGTCAGGGGTTCGTTAGGCCAGGCGAGGGCGACGCCGAGGGCATGACCACCGGACTGACCCCGGGAGACGAAATCGGGGTCGGACCCTCGGAGCCGATCTCGTCCGGCGGCCTCGGTTTGCCCATGATGAGCAGCTCCGAGACGGTGACAAACTTGAAGCCCTTGGCCTGGAGCTGAGCAAAGGTTTCGGGCATGGCCTTGATCGTTCCGGGGTGGATATCATGCGCCAGCACGATCGAGCCGGCGCGCGTTTCCTTCAGGATGCGGCTGGTGACGACGCTCGGGCCGGGCCGTTTCCAATCAAGCGGATCGACATCCCAGAGGATGATCCGATAGTCAAACTCTTCATTGATCCACTTCTTCTGCCGGGCCGTGATCGAGCCGTAAGGAGGCCGCATCAAGACCGGGCGACCGCCGATCGCGCT
>JALYOR010000031.1 GCA_030856765.1 Verrucomicrobiota bacterium
TATCAAACCCGCCTCGCCGCCGGCGACGCGACTGCCTTCCCTCCACATCCGTAGCACTTCAATTTTGTGAATGAAGAGAGAAAGCGGTTTCACGATCCAGCTTGTCATCCTGAACCGGCGCAGCGCGGTGAAGGACCTCGCAGTTGTCATCGGAGCGATCGGATGGAAAGCAAGCGTCTATTGCAACTGTGAGGTCCCTCCGTCCGGCGGCGGATCGGGATGACACAGCAAAAAGAGAGGCGGCTCTACTGAAGAAGAGCGCCGGAAAGCAGCAGAGGTTGCAGAGCTTGCGAAGGTCAGTGGCAGCCGCAACCCGCGCCGCACGAACTCCCTCCGACCGTGCCCACCGATGGACCGGTCGAGCCGCCGGGCACATGCACTCCGTATCCGCCCAAGATGACTCGCTTGACCGCCTCCCCGGTCTCCGGATCCACCCGCAGCGGCTCGTCCTTCATGCTCTGCTTGATTTCAAACCGGCGCTTCGGTTTCGCCGGGTCGATCGTTTCGTAAACGTAAGTAGGCATAAAACTATTCGGCCGCGTGCCGCTTGGCGACTTCCTTGGGCTCCGCCGGTTTCTCGCTCGACTCCTTCTCCGGCTCCATCCATTCGGTGTGGAAAGTGCCCGGCTTGTCGACCCGTTCGTAGGTGTGCGCGCCGAAGAAATCGCGCTGCGCCTGGAGCAGGTTGGCCGGGAGCCGGGCCTGGCGATAACTGTCGAAGTAGCCTAACGAAGCGCAAAATGCCGGCACGGCCACGCCCTGCTCGATCGCGGTCGCCACGGCCCGGCGCCAGTTTCGCTGCGTCTTGCGAAGGATGTCGGTGAAATAGGAATCGAGCAGGAGATTATCCAGGCCCGGATCGCGCTCGTAGGCTTCGCGAATGCGATCGAGAAACTTCGCCCGGATGATGCAACCGCCGCGCCAGATGGTCGCGATATCGCCGAAGTTCAGCTGCCAGGAAAACTCCCGGCTGGCCGCACCTAACAACTCCATCCCCTGCGCGTAGGAAACAATCTTGGAGGCGTAAAGCGCGTCATGCACCGCGCCGACCAGCTCGTCGCGATCCCCGCTGTACTTTTCCACCTCCGGCTTTGGCAGAATTTTCGAGGCCTCGACTCGCTCTTCTTTGCGCGAGGAAATGACCCGCGCCTCGACCGCCGCGTTGATTGTGGAGATGACGACCGATTGGCGAATAGCGGATTGCAGCGTCCAGATGCCGGTCCCTTTCTGGCCGGCCTTGTCGAGAATGACGTCGACCATCGGTTTGCCGGCTTCCGGATCCTTCTTCCGAAAGATCCGGGCGGTGATGTCGATCAAATAGCTGTCGAGATCGCCGCGGTTCCATTCCGCAAAGATATCGGCCAACTCGTCGGTCGTTAGGCCGAGGACGGTGCTGAGGATGGCATAGGCCTCGCAGATCAACTGCATGTCGCCGTACTCGATCCCGTTGTGCACCATCTTGACGTAGTGACCGGCGCCGTCCGGACCCATGTAGCGGGCGCACGGTTCGCCATCGACCTGGGCGGCGATCTTGCGAAAGATCGGCGCGATCATCTCCCACGCCTCCTTCGAACCGCCCGGCATGAGCGACGGGCCTTTCAGCGCGCCTTCCTCACCGCCAGAGACGCCACAGCCGACGAAGTGAATCCCCTGGCCTTCGAGTTCCTTGCAACGCCGCTGCGTGTCGGTGAAAAGGGAATTGCCGCCGTCGATGATGACGTCGCCCTGCTCGAGCAACGGGACGAGCTGGCCGATCACGGCGTCGACCGGTGCGCCGGCTTTAACCATGATCATCGCCTTGCGCGGCCGCTGCAGGGCACCGACGAATTCCTCCATCGTCGTCGTCGGCTGGATGTTTTTTCCATGGGCCCGGGTGTCGGCGAACTTCTCCGTCACCGCTGTGGTGCGATTGTAGGCCGCAACGGTAAAACCCTTCGACTCCATGTTGAGGACGAGGTTTTCCCCCATCACAGCCAACCCGATCACTCCAATATCACATTGATTCGTTTTCATTTTCAGTATCTCCTGAACCCTCACCACGCCGTGGCGACGAAAGTGGTCAGGCTCGCTTAAAGCAGATGGCAACTTGGCATTCGCAAATCCTAATCACAACCGATCCTCTGCAATTGCCCCCCCATCAGTGGGACGGCCTCCCGGGCGCGACGGTTGATTTCTGGGGTGTGGTGCGGGCCGGGGAGGATGGTCGCGAGATCTCCGGGATCGAATACGAAGCGCACCGGGAGATGGCGGAGCACCAGATGGAGCGGATCGCGGAATCGGCCGCGCCACAGTTCGGTCTTCTCGAGGTGCGGTTACACCACCGGATCGGGTTTGTCGCGGCCGGCGAAGCCTCCCTCTTTCTGCGGGTCTCGAGCCCGCATCGCGCCGCCGCCTATGACGGGAGCGCCTGGATCGTGGCGGAGTTGAAGAAAAAGGTGCCGATTTGGAAGCATCCGATTTTCGTTAGGCAGAAAGAAAGCGCGGCCGCCCAATGAACTGGGCCAATCGTCTCACTCTCGGCCGGCTTGTCCTGACGATTCTCTTCGTCGCCTCGCTCAGCTCGCCCTGGGCCTATGCGCGAAGTGTCGCGCTGGTGCTCTTCGCCCTCGCCGGGATCAGCGACTATTTCGACGGCGAAATCGCCCGGCGCTATGGGATCGTGACCAAGTTCGGCAAGCTGATGGATCCGCTGGTCGATAAGGTGATGATGGCGGCCGCGTTCATTTGTCTGGTGCCGCTGGGCGCGGTCCCGGCCTGGGTGGCGACGATCGTGGTGGCGCGCGATTTTTTGATCACAGGCTTGCGCCTGCTGGCGTCGTCGGAGGGCGAGATCCTGCCGGCGGAAAAGCTCGGAAAACACAAGACCTCGTGGCAGATCGTCACGGTGGTTTTCTTTCTCCTGCTTCTCACCGCGCGCGAGCTGAACCCGGGGACTGAAGAGGCCGGCTGGTGGCAAATCGCCTGGCGATACGGGGGCAACCTCCTGCTCTGGATTACGATCACCCTCACGGTTTACTCAGGCCTCGGCTATTTCTGGCGACATCGCGCCCTCGTCCGACCTTAAAAAAAACTCTGCGGCACTTCGATTTTGTCGCCGGGCTGCAGTTTCGGATCCAGCGCCGGTTCGCGCCGGAATTGACGGACGTCG
>JALYOR010000057.1 GCA_030856765.1 Verrucomicrobiota bacterium
GCGCGGCGCGATGTCCTCGAACAACTTCTTGACCGCATCCTTCTGCCGGAGAACGGCGAGGGCGGTGCGGCGCGCGTGGAGCGAGCCGTTCTTGCCTAACGTCACCATCTTCTCGGCCAGCGGACGCACCGCCTTCGCCTTGGCGAGGGTGGTTTTGATCCGCTGATGCTCGATCAAGCTGCAAACCTGGTTGGCGAGGAGCGCTTTGCGGTGCTCCGCGGTACGTCCCAGTTTGACGGTTTTCTTTTGGTGCCTCATAGCTGCTTCTCCCGCAAATTTCCCTAACGACTATTCTTCGTCTGGGCCATTGGCGCCCTCGACATTGAGCGGAATGTCGACCAGACCCGGATCGAATTTCTGCCCCAGTCCAAGGCCGAGCTGTTGCAGCTTGTCCTTGATCTCGTTGAGCGATTTTTTGCCGAAGTTGCGATACTTGAGCATCTCCGCCTCGGTCTTCTGCGCGAGTTGGCCGACCGTGGTGATGTTGGCGTTGTTCAGGCAATTCGCCGCCCGCACACTGAGCTCGATTTCGTTCACGCTCATGTTGAGCAGCTTCTTCAGCTTGACGTTTTCCTCGCTCACCCCGGCTGGCGTTTCGTCGAATTCGATCACGTCCTCGTTGAAGTTGACGAAGACATCGAGGTGATGGCGCAGAATCGCGGAAGCCTGGAGGAGCGCGTCATCCGGCGTCAGGCGACCGTCGGTCCAGACTTCGAGGATGAGCTTGTCGTAATCGGTGCGCTGACCAACTCGGGTGTTTTCAACCGCGTACTTCACCCGGGTGACGGGCGAGAAGATGGAGTCGATCGAGATCAGGCCGATGGCTTGATCGGGGCGCTTGTTTTCGTCGCCAGTGGCGAAGCCGCGACCGACGCGCACGTCGAGTTCGGCTTCAAATTTGTGCTTCTTGTCGAGCGTGCAGATGACCTGCTTCGGGTTAAGGACTTCGTAACCCTGCACCAGCGAGATGTCACCAGCGGTCACTTCGCCTTCCTTGTTTACGGTGAGGGCGAGCTTGCGCGCTTCGTGATCGGAGGCTTTGAATTTAATCCGCTTCAGGTTGAGCACGATGTCGGTCACGTCCTCGACCACGCCGGGGAGAGTACCGAACTCATGCTGCGCGCCGTTGATCTTGACCGCGGTGATGGCGGCGCCTTCGAGCGACGAGAGTAGGACGCGGCGGAGCGAATTCCCGACCGTGTGTCCGTAGCCGGCTTCAAAAGGCTCGGCGACGAATTTTGCGTAAGTATCAGTGGAGGAAGCCTCGTCCTTGACGAGGGTCTTCGGCATTTCAAAACGACCGTAACGAACTGGCATAGCTAAAAAAACGGAAACCGAATCGAGAGAGCGGCTAAAATCCGAAACTCCGAAATCCGAAATCCGAAACTCCTAAGCACCGGGTTCCCCCTGGCGAGCATGGTCTCGCGTCCAGCGACGGAAAACCCAGGGACCAACGGCGCAACGTGTTAAAAACTCGCAGCGGGACGTGGAGTAAACACCATCGGACGCGCTTTGCAAGTACCGTCCGCCTGCTCGAAAAGGGCGCTAGCCTTCCTCGATCGTGTTCGGCAATTCGTCGCGATCGTCGGGCTGAATCGGAAAATGTTGCGCGAGCTGGTCCCCGGCTTCCCCAATCGCCCGCACGAGGGCCTCGGTGAAATGTTCCGTCCGAAATTGTTCTCCCATCTTCTCGACCAGCATCTGCCAGAATTCGAGTCCGCAGCGACGATGAATGCCCTCGTCGCCGATGACGGCAAACTTTTGCGCGCGCGGAGCGACGAAAACAAGGACCGCGTTGCGCTCCCGGGTTGCAGTCATACCGAGCGTCTCGAATTGCGCCTGCGCCTCCGCCACTGGGTCGTCGACCTTTCCGTGCTGAATAAAGACCCGGATTTCGCCCGAAGTCTTCGCTTCCGCCGCGGCGATCGCCTCGACGATGCGATGGTGCTCAAGCTTTTCGAGAAAGGATTTGGTTTCCATCGTTACCAACTCGAACCCGCGCCGCCGCCACCGAAACTGCCGCCGCCGCCACTGAAGCCGCCCCCCCCGCCGGAACTGCTTCCACCCGACCAGCCGCCGCCCCCGCCGCCGAACCCGCCGAAAAACGGACCACCACCACTGTTGTAACCGTAGCCGCGCCGCCCTTTGCGCCGCCGCTTGGACGGCCGGTTCGAGAAAATGATGAGCGCCACCACGATAAAGAAAAGGATCAAACCCAGCGGCAATCCCTCCGCCGTTTTCGTCTCTTCCTTGGTCGTTTTTCCCGTTCCTTTGTATTCGCCGCGCACCGCCTGCATCATCGCGGCCACTCCCGCCCTCAATCCGCCGGTGAAATCATTCTGCTTGAAGAGCGGCGCGACGAGATTGTGCGTGATGTCGTAACAAGTCTTGTCCGGCAAAGCGCCCTCCACGCCGTAACCGGTTTGGATAAACATCTTGTGGTCGGCGATGAAAACGAAGAGGACCGCGCCGTTGTTTTTCTCCTTCCGGCCGACACCCCAAGTCTGCGCGATGCGCTGGGTGTAGTCTTCGACCGAGGACTCGCTCTGCATCGAGGGATAAACCGCCACCACAAGTTGGGTCGAGGTATCGCGCTCAAATTGCGCCAGCTGTTCGTTCATCTCCGACGCAGCCGTCGCGTCGACCACCCCGGCGTAGTCGTTGAAATAGCGCTCCGGCTTGGAGGGCATCGTCTCGGCCGCGACCGGGCCCACCAGCCCGAGAAACAGGACGAGCAGCGAGAACAAGCGAAAGCGCTTCATCGCCCCCGCTAAAGTCGCGGAGACGTGCGGCGAAATCTCAGCTTTCACGATGCCTGGACTGAATTTGGCCCCTCTCGCGAAGGAGAGAGGCGTTACGGCGTCGCGGCAGCGGTGGCGGCCGGCGCGGGCGCCGGACTTTCGAAGTTGAAGTCCACCTTGGGCGCCTTGTCACTGCCAGGTTGGGCGGCGAAGAACGGACGCTCTTTAAAGCCGAACATCTTGTTCAACATGTTGGTCGGGAATCTTTGCATGTAGGTGTTGTACTCCTGGACCGCGGCGTTGAAGTTATTGCGCTCGACCGAGATTCGATTTTCGGTCCCTTCGAGCTGCGCCTGGAGCGCTTGAAAGGCTTCCGTCGCGCGGAGTTGCGGATAATTTTCGCTCACCACCAGCAAGCGCGAGAGCGCGTTGCTCAACTGGCCTTGCGCGGCCTGGAATTGCTCGAGCTGCGCGGCGTCGGTCGGCGCCTTGTTCGGATCGAGCTTCACCTGCCCGACACTGGCGCGGGCGTTCGTCACTTCCGTAAGAGTCGACTTTTCAAAATTTGCCGCGCCCTGCACGGTGCTGACCAGGTTCGGGATCAGATCAGCGCGCCGTTGATAGACCGATTGCACATCGGCCCACTTCTTGTTCACGTTGTTTTCCAGCGTGACGAGCTTGTTGTAACTCCCGCAACCGGTCAGGCTGAAGAGGGAGATGACGGCGACGAGCAGCGCGCTGCTGCGGAGAGCGAATTTGGTCATAGGTGTTCCTTTGCCGCTTAGAATGGATGCATTAGGCACAATGTCACGCGGCAACTACGCCTCACGATTGGCTCGGCGCTCGGCGCGAGAAACTGGACGAGCGGCCGTAACGGATGCGAAGCAACGGCCGGGCTTTCCAACTCGTCCCTCCGGAGGGTCAGGCTTCCGCCTGACCAGTCGCGTCAACCGGGATGGCTGCCGGAGCAACCGATTCTTCGGGTGCCGACTCTTCGCTCGCTCTCGGCTCGCTCACCGGCGCAGCCTTCGGCAGCTCGCGCCGTTTCAATTCCTCGGAGTTGGGTAGCTCGTCGAGATTGCGTAAGCCGAAGTGCTCGAGGAAAAACTGCGTCGTTTCGTAGAGCAAAGGACGGCCCGGCACCTCGGCGCGACCGGCGATTTTCACCAGCCCACGTTCCATCAAGGTCTGCAGGACGCTGTCGATCGCCACCCCGCGGACGGCCTCGACATCGGCGCGCGTGATGGGCTGCCGGTAGGCGATAATGGCCAGTGTCTCGAGCGATGGCGGGGTGAGCCGCGCCGGTTTCTGAGCCGGGAATAATTGGCGAACCCAGCGGGCATATTGCGGGTCGCTCGCCAGTTGCCAGCCATCCGCTTTCTCTAGGAGCTGGAAAGCGCGCTGCTGCTCGATGTATTCGATCTTTAGCTGCTCGAGCGCAGCCGAGACTTCCGCTTCGCTCGTCTTGGCGAATTCGTTAGGGGTAAGTTCGTCCTCCGCGCCCGCACCCTTGACCGCAGCGACCAGCTCGCGCGCGGTGAGCGGCTTCTGCGCGCTGATCAGGAGAGCTTCAACGATTTGGGAGAGATTCATGAAACTGGTTCTTACCTGCAACGAAACGCGCAAGAATCCTCGCTGTCACCCCGAGGGACCTCCCAGTTGAAAGAGAAAGTTGCCTCGTGCAAGGAAGCGTCGATTGCATCTGCGAGGTCCCTCGCCGTCCTGCGGCGGCCCGGGATGAAAAAGTCGGACGCCATATGTCAGTTCGCTCCAATCGCCGCGCCGATCGCTGCCGCAATTTGATCGGCCTGGCGACTGATCTGCCCCAGTTCCCGGCCTTCGATGAGGAGGCGAATCTTCGACTCCGTCCCCGAGTAACGCAGGAGGACGCGACCTTTGCCGCTCAGTTCTTTCTCCGCTTCCCGCACCAGCTTCATCACTGCCGGCAATTCCTCCAGCGGCGGTTTTTTCTTCACCTGCAGGTTCCGCTGCGCCTGCGGATATTTCGTGAGGCATCTTTTCAATTCGCTGAGCGGCTTCCTCGTGGCCTGCATGATGCGCAGGATCTGCAGCGCACTGATGATCCCGTCTCCCGTGGTGGTGAAATCGCGGAAGATCATGTGCCCGCTTTGCTCGCCGCCAAGATTTAATTCCTGTCGCACCATTTCCTCGATCACGTAACGATCTCCCACTTTGGTTCGAATCACCTTGCCGCCCTGCGCGGCCAGCGCTTCGTCGAGTCCGAAGTTGCTCATCACGGTGGCGACCAGGGTGTTTTGCGCGAGCTGGCCGCTGCCTAATAAATCGACTGATGCGATGGCGAGAATCTCATCTCCATCCACGATCTCCCCCTGCTCGTCGCAGAGGAGGACACGATCGGCATCGCCATCATTCGAAATCCCGATCAGCGCCCCGCTCTCCCGCACCAATCGCTGGATCTCGGCCGGATAAGTGCTGCCGCAATCGGCATTGATGTTGGTCCCGTTAGGCTGGTTGTGCGCCACGGTCAGCTCCGCACCCAGTTCCCGTAGAATGCAGGGCGTCGATTTGTAGCCCGCGCCGTTCGCGACATCGACCGCGATTCGCATTTTCTCGAGTGACATTTTTCTCGGGAAACTCGTCTTGGCAAATTCAACGTAGCGGCCGAGCGCGTCGTCGATGCGGGTGGCGCGTCCGATTTTCTGCGCCGTCGGCCGGATGGAATCGATCTCGCCGGTGAAGACGAGTTGCTCGATCTTGCGCTCGATCGCGTCGTCCAGCTTGTAGCCGTCGTGGCGGAAAAATTTGATCCCGTTGTCTTCATACGGGTTGTGCGAGGCGGAGAGCACGATGCCGGCATCGGCCCGGAGCGAACGGGTGATGTAGGCCACGCCCGGCGTTGGCAGCGGGCCGATCAAAAGCACGTCCACCCCTAACGAAGTGATCCCGGCTACGAGTGCGTTCTCCAGCATGTAACCGGAAAGACGGGTGTCCTTGCCGAGCACGATCTTGGGCCGCAACCCCGCCGGATGCGCCTGCTGATTGAGGCTGGTAAAAACGTGCGCCGCCGCCCGTCCGAGCTTGAGCGCCGTCTCCGCCGTGACCGGTTCGACGTTGGCCACTCCGCGCACCCCGTCCGTCCCGAATATCTTCTTGGCCTGCGTCATTTTACCGGGTGCTCCGCAGCTCGGTCATGATCGCTGAGGAAAAGGCCATCGTTTTCCAGCCCCAGGATCGTCCCCCATTTGAGCGGAAACTTCTGCAGATCGACGCTCCGCAAAATGACCGGCGCCCAATCCTGATATTCACCCCGCAAAACATCCTTTAGCGTATTCTGACTGCCGCTGATTGGGGTGACATAAATCGCGTTCAGCGGGCCGCCGAGCACCTTGTAATCACTCATTTCCGTGAAACGCTTGATTGTATCCGGCAGCCAGACGGCGCGGCGATCGGCGTACCACGCCACCGCCCATGGCATGTCGGTCGCGGTAATTTCCTCGGGTTTCATCCAGTCATTCAACACGCTAATAAACGGCGGCACGTAAGGCGGCCAACGAAAGCTGCCCTTGGGGCTCGCGAGGAACAGGTTGAAAACCATCGGCCAACTGCACAAGAGAAAAAGCAGGCTGACAAAACCCAAGCGGGCGAGCCGACCGGAAAAGCCGAGCCGGTTCCACTGCACGAGGAGAAAGGCGAGACCGAAGACGGTCATGATCGGCACAAACAGAAGATGGAGTTGGTTCGCCGCCACTCCCTGTTCTTCGTGAATGCCGTAGACCGACATGCCAAGAAATGCTCCCCCCCAGAGCGTCAAAACGAGCCAGCGCGTCTTCGCCGTCGCCACTTGCCGGAAGGGATGAAGAAGCGCCGCGAAGAAGAAAAGCGCGACCACACTCCAGCCGAGATACTGAAAGATCCGGCTCGTCTGGTCGAAGACGTTATCGTTCAACTTCGCCAGCACGGCGCCGAGGCTGAGCGTGTGCCAGTCGAAACTCGTGTGCCGCATCAACCCGGCCTCGGTCCCGCCCAGTTGATCGAAAACGGAAAAGAGCGCGATCCCGGCCGGATTGCCGCAGACGAGATAATTCCGCAGCAGCCACGGTGTGTAGAGGAGAAGAAACGGCCCCAGTAGCCAGACCAGCACCGGTCCGCGCGGGCGCAGGGCGCAGCCGGCAAAGATCAGGGCCGCGACAAAAATCCAAATCGTTAGGGCATGCGAGAGCGCGAGCAAGCCGAAGCCGACCCCGGCCAGGCCAAGCCAGCGCAGCTCCGGCTTTTCTTCCGCCTGAGATCCGATCGCCCGCACCAGAGTGTAGAGCGTGCTGTTGAAAAGCAACAACATCAGCATCTGTGGCAGACCGGAGAGTGAGTACTGCCAGAAGGCGTCACCGAGTAGCACCAGTCCGCATCCGAGCAGGGCCAGGCGCTGATCGAAGAGCCGGCGCGCAATCAAAAAAAGCACCACCAGCGAGGCCAGGAAAAGCACCATCGACATCAGCGCGATCATGCGATCGCCGATGTAAACCGGGTCGCGCGTCATCTTAAGATGCGACCGGATCGGCAAGAGCGCGATCGCATCCACCAGCGGTGGTAAGGGAGCGTTGTAGGTATCCGTCCAGACCTCCTGGGCAACGTTTTTTCCCCGACGCTGCAACTGGCCGGCGGCGAGCGGCCGGGCAAACTTCGTTTTCCAGAGATGCCCATGGAGCAGCTCGCGCCCGATCTGGGCCTGGTCCATGGCCTGCGAAGTGGCCAGACCGCGATGCTCATGGAGCAAATAAAAGAGCGCCAACGCCGCCACCAAGGCGAAGGCCAGCGCCCGCCGTACCCAGACGGCCGCGCCCCCTGCTTCGAGGGCATGGATCGCGCGCTGCACCGCGTCAGCCGATCCGGGCATAAGAAGGAAGACTAAGAGTCACGAAGCGGATTTTTCTTCATCCATCGCGTTGATCTTGCGATGCAAGGTCCGGCGGCTGATGCCCAGCTTCCTGGCCGCGGCCGTGATGTTGCCCTTGGTGGCAACCAACGCCTGCGTAATCAAGCGCTTTTCCGTTGCGTGCAAATCGAGCGGGCTCGCGCCCTCGTCGAACGACCGGATCCGCGTCCCCGGCGCCGGTGCGGCTTTTCGCACCGCCGGCGGCAAGTCGCGCAAAGTCGCTTTGGCGCCGGCCGCCATCACCACGCCATGCTCGATTGCGGTCCGCAGCTCACGCACATTGCCGGGCCAATCGTAGGCCAGCAGCGCATTCATCG
>JALYOR010000058.1 GCA_030856765.1 Verrucomicrobiota bacterium
GTTGTTTAACGACGGGCCAATCGCACGCACGACCACTTTTTTTGGTGAATCGCCGCTAATAATAAAGCCACCGATCATCACATCGTCACCGGTGCCGACGCTGCCGCGGGTAGAAATTTGAGCAAGCCGCCCGGTGCCGCTGGTTGGAGGCGGATCGGCGGGCGCTCCGTAAAGAGCAACGACGCCCGCCACATCATCGGCCTGCAGGTGATCGGTGAGACTGACGCTCGAATTCATAATCGCCGCAACACTTTGGCCGTGATCGTCCGGATGATCGAGACCGAGCACGTGACCGAGTTCGTGGATCGCGACGCGATGGAGATCGAAGTAACCTTCCACGCCAGCGGTCGTGCTCGAGCCGCGGTAGGAGTTGAAATCCTGCGCGGTATTGAAAATGACATCAGCTTCCGTGGTGACGCTGCCGCTGTTGCTCCCGACCGTGACGGCGAGCACGGAATTTCCAAATGAGTCGCCGTAAATCGAACTGCTGAACTGCATCGAGTTCACTCCATCACCGAATGAGGCGGCCGTCCCCGGAGCGACGACCGTGGAGGTAAACTGCGTCTGCTCCATCTGCTCGTTCCAGAGCGCCATCGCGTTCAAGACAACGGCATTCCAGCCCGTGCTGCCGTCCACGAGAACCCGGCTACTAGGCCCAAGCTGCACCCGCAGCGGAATTGCCAACCCCGGCCACGAGTAACCTTCGAGCACATAGGCCGGAGCCGTGATCGAGGCACACAGAACGAGCGCGCAGGAGAAGGCCGTTCGGAAGAGCGAGCTATTGATTCCGCGCCGCCGATTGCTGTTGGCGGACTCGCGATTGGACGGCGGCTTTGAAGTCATGCAGTAAGAGAGCCGGCTTGGTCGAGGTTGTTGCAGCGGCGGTGGTGGTGCTTCCGAGCTCAGCGGTATCGGCCAGAGGTCTCCCGTCGTTAGTGGCGAGGATTTCCCGGGAGTTCTGATCTCTCTGAACCCGAAACCGCCCATGCATGATACCAACCAGCGGGATGAACTGCTTGCCGTTGTTCTCCACGAAAAGGACATCGTGATCGCCGACCTTGAACTTAGGCGCGTCCGTCACTTCCATGGTGCGGCCATCGACCGTGCCGCCGAGCATGCGAATGGAATAGCTAGCCCCCGGTTCGCCTTTGAGGGCCTCGTCCACCTTGAAGGTCACGAAGGTGACAATGCGATGCTCGGAGCCTTCACCGATCCATTGCGACTGCACCTGGGTGACTTCGCCTTCAAAGATGACCTCTGCCCGGCTGACGAGCTCATCGAAATTCGGAGGAATAACGGTGGTGGCGTTGGCGATGAAGCCAAGGGAAAAGAGAAGCGGGAAAACGAGGTAACCGAGCGGCTTTTTCATTGTGTGCAAGGGAACGTGGAAAGCTTTTGACGAACTTAGAGCAAAAATGTTCATTTTCAATTTGCGATTGGGGCTATTGGTCGAGGTCGTAAATTTCGACCAAACCGATGCCTTCCCCACCATCGGCGCCCCGCACGACGGCGGTGAAGTTTCCGGCCGAAATGGTGGCGATGAGGGCGGCTTCGCGGGGGTCGGCAGGCGGGATGCCGGTGGCGATAATCTCGTCGCGCTGGCCGCCGCTGCCCCAGTCGTCGTTTTGGGCAATGAGTTGGCCGTTGCCATCGCGCAATTCGACCAGGGGATCGGCGAGCAGGCCCGAAAAGCCGCTCCCCGCCAGAGAGGGTCCGAGAGCTCGCACGATAATATGTTTGGAGGGGTTACCGCCGACGATGAAGCCACCGATGAGCGCGTCCTCTCCTGCGCCGACCTGGCCGCGAGTCGAGATGTTGGCGGCGTGGGAAGCGTTGGTATCGAGGGTGTAGCTCTCGACCAGACCGACTCCGGTGGTGTTGTTCACCCCCGACACGATGACGGTGTAATTGCCCGGTCCGAGACGGGTCACGATGGCCGCTTCCCGGGTATCGGTGGGAGCGATGGTGCTATCGATGATTTCGCCGGCGTTGGGACTGTCCGGCCAATTGTCGTTCGCCTCGAGAAGAGCGCCCGATTCATCGTAAAGTTCCATCTTCGGATCCTCCAGCACGCCCGCGAGGCCGCTCCCGCTGAGCGAAGGTCCAATCGCGCGCAGGATGATCTTCTTGAGCTGATTGCCCTGAATAATGAAGCCGCCGATTAAAACATTGCTCCCGGTGCCCACCTGCATGCGGGTGGAAATGTTGATGAGCCGGCTGGGGGGCGGCGAGCCGCTCGGGGTAGGTGTCGGGGTGGGCTGGGTGTTGGGCGCGCCGTAAAGAAAGCGGATGCCGGCGATGTCGTCCGTGCTGAGCAAACTCAGGTTGCTCACGACCGAATTCATGATCGCCGAAACCGTCTGGTGCGCCTGATCGGGATGGTTGAGTCCGAGCGCGTGGCCGAGTTCGTGGAGAAAGACGCGCTGGATGTCGCAGATGCATTTACCCTGCGAATCAAACTGGAGATTTCCACGGTAGGAATCGAATTGTTGCGCCTTGTTGAAGAGGACATCGGCCTCGAGAAACGTGCTGCCCTGATATGAGTAGTTGGTGACGGCCAGGACGCTGGGACCGAAGGAGTCGCCAAAGACCGTATTGGCGAAGGAAGCGGAGTTGACGCCGTCGCTGGACGAGACGGGTTTGGTCGAATCCATCACCGGATTCATCTGCACGTTAGCCATCTCGGCGTTCCAATCGATCACCGCCGGCAGGGCCGCCTGGTTCCAGGTTGCGCTCCCATCCTGGAGTGGTTGGGAGGGAGAACCCAGTTCCATTTCCAGGGTGATGACCTTGCCGCTCGGCCAAGACCTGTTCTCCAGCGCGTAACTGAAGCCACGAGGGGCCAGGGCAGCTGCGAGAAAGGCGCAGAGCAGGAGAATAGAGTGGCGAGAGAAGGCATTCATCGTAGGCAATTCCCCCGTGCATGGCCACGGGAGCTATAATTGCCATAGAGCAGGAACCATGCGCATACCTTCCAGTTCCCGCTCGGTGCGCGATGAATTCGGGGGTGGAAGCCAGTGCCGGGGAGCCTGCTCGGGTCAAGCCGTGAAGGCCGGACGCCCGAGCAGGCTGGGGGTTTTCGAGTCCCGTCACTTCAGATTGTAGACTTCGACCAAACCGACGCCCGTGGTGTCGTTTTTACCTCGCAACACCGCCGTGCAGGCACCGGACGGGAGCGTGGCCACGATCGCGGACTCCAAGCTGTTCGTGGGCGGAAGGTCGGTCGCTTCGATCGCGGCTTTTTGGTCGTACATCCAGTCGTCGTTTTCCGCGATCAGCATGCCGTTTCGATCGTGCAGCTCCAAGGTTGGATTTTGCAGCGCTCCTGAGACGTTCTGGCTGCTCAGCGAGGGCCCGATGCCGCGCACGATCACGTCGGCAAAACCATTCCCGAGAATAAAACCGGCGATGAGAATGCTGTCGCCCGTGTCGACAAACCCGCGCGTGCTAATGTTCCCAGACTAGAGTTGACCGTCGCGCCGAGATCGTAGGCTTCCACCAAGCCGACTCCTGTCGTCGAATTTTTCCCGCGCACGATGGCAGTGTAAGCAGCGCCCCCAGCCGCAAGGTCGCGACGATGGCTGATTCGAGGTCGTTGGTCGGAGGAATGCCCGTCGCTTCGATCGCCGCCCGTTGATCGGACTTCCAATTGTCATTCGACGTGATGATCGACCCGTCGCCGCCGTGCAGCTCCAGGGTCGGATCGGCCAAAGCCCCGGCCACGCCTTGATCGCTCAGCGAGGGGCCGATCCCGCGGATGATCACATCTTTGTCATCGGGACCGAGAACGATGAAGCCTGCGATGAGAACGTTGTCACCAGTGGAGACTTGGAGGCGCGTCGAAATGTTGAGCAATCGCCCTAGCCCAGCGGAAAACTCGGAGGTATTTCCATTCGGATCGGTCGCCGTCGCAGTAATGTGAGGCGCCCCCACCGCTATGGGGAAGCTAACGTCAAAAGTCGCGTCGCCGCTCGCGTTGGTGGTGACATCGGCAGCACCGAGGAAGACTTTCCCTTCGCCGTAGCCTAACGGATTGATCCTGGCGTTGCCGAAGAACTCCAGGCTGAAGGTGGTGTTGGCGGTGCTATTCAAGCGGCCGGCGATTCCGACCGTGCTGCCGGTCACGGTGGCCGAGTCGATGATCGGAAAGTTTTGCAGATTATTGGGACCGGTGTCGCCATCGCCGGGGTCGTTAGGCGTAATTTCGTCACCACCGAGATCGATCCCGGGATGGCCGATCGTGTTTGGATCCAGGCCATTGTCATAAATTGAATTGCGCGAAATCGTGGCGCGCGCGGTATTCTTGACCACGACACCGGCCTGTGTGCTGTTCGCGATCACATTGCGCGGCCGACTAAGGCCCCGCCGATGCTACCAACCGCGTCCCCCTCCACGCTGATAGCAGTCTGGCAACCCACCGCGGCGGAGCCATTCATCCGTGAGAATCTTTTCGATAACAGCATGCAATGGTCGAGTATCGGCTCGCTCAGCGACCTCGATCCAAGCACGAAACACCACGGTGTTGGGTTTGCGGAATCAGAAAGGTCAATCTCTCGATCCTGCCTGGTCCCAAGGGCGCACGATTCGAGTCCAGTGCTGCCGCGGCCGACACCAAAGAGCGTATGGTAGTGCGAAGACCATTGAAAGGACCACGCTATCCCAGCACGCGTGTTGTCGCTGCGTTTGCAGCGAATGGTCAAGGTCACGTTTGCTGTTCCCACACGGGCTGAGCGCAAGGTCTGCAAAGTGACTTCCCTTTCTTCCGGATGAACAATGTCAAGGAACGAGGTCCCTTTCAACTTGTCGGGCGTAACGCCAAGAAGACCATGACTGGCCTCATTCGCGGTTAAAAAGCGATCGGACTCGTCGAAGCTGCAAATGAGTTCACTCGCGTGATTCATGATAAGTTGAAGATGGCGGCTGGCGGCATCCAGTTCAGCTCTGCTGTTAAGGAGGGCCA
>JALYOR010000064.1 GCA_030856765.1 Verrucomicrobiota bacterium
GCCCGATGAGGCTCGAGATAACTTTGATCACCCGAGATAAGATAACTCCGCTGGTTCGATTCCGACTCGGACAACGAATCCAGGGTCCCGCGCAACTCGTCCATCACCCGATGCGTGTGCACGACCAACCCGGCATTGTGTTGGATTCGTTGGAGATTGAAGAAGGACAGCCCGCCGCTGAGCAACAAAGCCACGATCGCCAGGGCGAACCCGGCCTTCGCGGCGTTACCAACCGACCGCGTCTTCATTCGGGCTCGTGGCAAATATTCCCTCTGGTCCGTTCATCAGCGGTCATACCATGGTAGGCGGTCTTCTTTACGCAGGACCGAAGCGCCTCGGCATGTTGCGATCGATCATTTCATTTCTAATTCGGTCACCAGCGGGAAATGGTCGGAGGCGACCCGTGAAACCGCCGTGCGGTGCACCCGTAGACTGATCGGTCGGAGCGCGGCGTTGATAAATATGTGATCCACTGCCAGGACGGGGAAGGCCGTCGGAAAGGTGCGCCCGCGCGGGGGCGGATCGACCAGTCCACGCACGTCGCGCAGATGCTGGCCAAACCTTCGATGCGGACGCGAACCGGGCAGGCTATTAAAATCTCCCAGCAGGATCAGCGGAGCGTCAGGATTTGCGCCCAGCCAATCCGCGCTGGTCAGCAGCTCCGCTTGCAGCAAGCGCTCCCTCCATCCCAAGCCGAGATGGGTGTTGATCACCTGCACGATTCCAAAATTGGTCTCGACCTCCACTCCGACCGCGGTGCGTTCCTCGCGACAGAAGAAGGGCGGATTTCCGGGCAGACACGTACTCCGCCACAAGGTCAGCGGATAACGACTCAGGATCGCATCCCCATAATGCTCATCCCCCCAGCGCATCGCCGCCTGAAAATGCCAATGCCAGCCCAGCCGCTCCGCGATGACTCCGGCCTGGTCGACGCCACCGGAGCGGCGCCGGCTCAGATCAAGCTCCTGCAAGCCGACGATATCCACCTCCATGCTGGCGATGACTTCCGCGATGCGCGCCTCGGACCGCTCCTTGTCCATCCCGACGCAGCCATGAACGTTATAAGTGGCGACGCGAATGGTGGAAGCCCGGGTTTCGCTCATCGTTAGGCCAAAAGCCCTACATCTGCGAACGGAAGATCGCGAAGGCGAGACCCCGGATTTTCTCTTCCCGGGGGCGGCGACGCCAGTCCGCCAGCGTCACTTCGTGCGAGTGGCTCTTGTCTTCCTCGAAAACCCGGATGTGTGCCGCCACGAATTCCTTATCCAGCACGTTCAGGTTTGACTCTTCGTTCAGGGACATGGACCGATTGTCGAGGTTGGCCGAACCAACCGAGGCCCAGCAGTCGTCAACGAGCAGATACTTACAATGGAACCGGGCCGGCTGATATTCATAGAAGCGCGCGCCGGCTTCGAGTAAGGGCTGCCAGCGGGCCTTCCCGACGGCGCGGACATTATATGCGTCGATGTCGGGGCCGGGCGTGATGATGTCCACTTTCACTCCGCGGTGCAAGGCGTCGATCAGCGTCTGCATCGTTAGGTCATCAGGTATAAAATAGGCGTTGGCGATTCGAATCTTCTCGCGGGCGGCCGCGATGGAGACGAGCAACATCAGGCGCGCGCTATCCGACCCTTCCCCGGCCGAGCTCTTGAAGATCTGGCAGAGCTGATCACCGGCCTCCTCCTGCCGCGGGAAGTAGGCATCCCCATGCAAAAGCACCGCGCGCGTTTCCATCCAGTTGTCCATGAACGCCTGCTGCAATTGGGCCACCACCGGTCCTTTCACCCCATAATGGGAGTCGCGCCACAGACCGTGCGTCCGCCCATCGCCTTTCCAGGCATCGGCAATCCCGACCCCGCCAATGAAACCCTCCTTCCCATCGATGACGAGAATCTTGCGATGGGTGCGGTAATTAAAGCGCGAGAAGTGCACGAAGCGAAAAATCTCCACTTCCACCCCGGCGCGTTTCATCTTCTCGATCGCACGTCCGTGGACCGCATTGCTCCCCATCGCGTCCTGAAGAAAATGCACTTTCACGCCCGCGCGAGCCCGCTCCGAGAACGCGGCGGCGAAGGCATCGGAAATCTCGCCTTCTTTCCAGAGGAAATTCTCAAAGGTCAGGGTCCGCTCGGCCGATCTGATCCCCGCCAGCATAGCCGGGAAAATCTGCTCCCCGTTTTCGAGCGGAGTGATCTTGTTTCCGTTCACCAGCGGCGGGCCGAGCAGATGTCCCATTGTCCGCACAAAGACGTCGTCGCCGATCGTGTAATTGGCCGTGATCTTGTGCCCGATTTTCTTCTCCGCCGGGAAGAAATTGCGTGCCACGAAAAGGGTGAAGAGACTGCTGACGGCTGCGGTGCCGAGGAGCGCAGGCCAGCGCGGGCGATCCGGACAAAAAGGAAGCTTCACTCCCTTGTATCGAACGGAGCGCGCGATTGGTTCCTTTTTTGGAACCGATCCTCCTCAGCAAAAATGCCGCTCGCCGACGGCTTTACCGCTGCCGTCTGATTCCCGGCAGAATGACAAGCCCGCCGTCCGCGCCGACCGGCGTGTAGGAATCGAGAATCGCGATGTCCTTGATGCAGTCGCCGGTAAAATCCGCATGGATCGGCGACCGCGTTCTGGCCGACGCGCCGACGCGATAGGGAAAGCTGAAGGTTCCCCGCCCGTTGTTGAGATAGAACGAAATGTCGTTGGAGTAACCCGTCAGGATGAGGTCGATGTCGAGATCGCCGTCGACGTCGGTCGCGGCCAGCCCGGTGATGCCGAGCAGATCGTCTGAGACGGGCGCGTAAAGAGTCGTAATGCGGGTGAACGTGGCGGTCCCCGTCCCGAAGAGCAGGGTCACACTTTCCGCGCCTTCGCTGTTGTAGCCGGTGTTGCCGGTCGCGAGATCCAACTTCCCGTCCTGATCGAAGTCGGCGAGGACGATGTTCTGCGGCCCGCGGCCGACCGTGTAGACGATCGGCGGATCGAAGGTGCCGTCGCCGTGGCCCAAGACAATGAAGACGCTTGAATCAAACCCGTAGGCACCGGGATCGCTCATCGCGAGATCGATGTTACCGTCCTGGTTGAAGTCACCCCCGACCACGTAATCGGGACGGCGCGGGAGGAGATCGTAGGAGTAGGGAGTCTGGAAGGTCCCATC
>JALYOR010000083.1 GCA_030856765.1 Verrucomicrobiota bacterium
CTGGTTAACAGGGTAAGATAGCACGAAGACCGACTTTATTCCCGCTTATAATAAAAAATATCGGGATGAGCCGGCTCTGCCTTTTCTACTTTGCCGTGGCGAACTCAGAGGTGTATTTCCCGTAGCCTTCCTTGGCCAAATCAGCGGCCGGGATGAAACGCAACGCGGCCGAATCGAGACAATAGCGAATACCCGTTGGCGGCGGTCCGTCGTGAAACTTGTCGCCCAGATGAGAGTTTGCCTGCTTCGAGCGCACATCGATGGACGCATCCTTCGGCACCTCCACCACATTCTCGCGCACAAGAGGCTTGGTAAAGCTGGGCCAGCCAGTCCCCGAATCAAACTTATCCTTCGAACTGAAGAGCGGCTCGCCCGAGACGATATCCACATAGATCCCTGGCTTCTTGTTATTCCAATAAGCGTTCTTAAACGGCGGCTCCGTTCCGTTATTCTGCGTCACCTCATACTGCAGAGGAGTGAGCCGCGCCTTGAGCGCTTCCTTCGAGGGAACTTTCTCCCCATCCGCCCGGGCCTCAGGCGCGGGCCATCCGCTCGCCAGAATCAGTAACCCAGCCGCCAACCGACCAATCATCAAAGTTTTCATACCCTCGTAGGAGTGCGTGACGCCCGATTAATTCCCCGCACTTCGCCGTCCGCGCTTCCGGAATTCAGAAGTCAGAGGTCAGTTTTGGGATTTCAGATGTCAGCTTTGATGCGCTCGCACCCGCTCGCTTCCGCTACCTCGCGGCTCCCCGTCTATGTCGCTCACCCAGTCGCTCCATTCAGCTGTCAGTTTTCACCTGTCAGAGGTCAAAACCTTCGTCGGCAAGAACCAACCCGCGGCGCTCCCCCCCGCGTCGATCTTTTTTCTGGACTTGCCCACGCATCCACCACAATTCAGTCGCATGCCGACTCCCGATAGCATCGCTTTGGCGGCAAGAGCCGCAGGAGAAGGACTGGAGTCGCTCCTCGTTGGCGGCAACGCCGTTAACCTGCTCGCCTACTCGCGCACCACCTTCGATCTTGATCTGCTCGTGCTCGAGTCGGACGTAGAGCGCTGGATCGCCTTCCTCGCGGGGCACGGCTACGCGATCTTCCATCGCACGGCCAACTTCGTTCGGCTTCGCTTTGCGGCGGACCCCGCTGCGGCCCTGCCCATCGACCTGATGCTGGCCGATCAGGAGACATTTCGCAAAATGCAGGCCGGGAGCCAATGCTGCGATCTCGGAAACGATCTCCACCTCAGCATCCCGAGCGTGCTGCATCTCATCGCGCTTAAGCTGCACGCCTTGCGCCACCCCGCTCGACTTGAGAGTGGCGTCGACCTGCAAGACGTGAAACACTTAATTAAGACAGTCGGAATCGATGTTTCCGGCAGCGAATTCCAGGAAATTGCGCAACGCTATGCCACAGAAGAAGTCATCGCCCGACTCCTCGCCGAACTCGGGAGAGAACCGCGTTCGTGAAGAAGCGCCAGGAATAGTCCTGCCCGCCTTCGACTCGATTCCGGCGGCTGCCGGGCTGGATAACACCGAAGCATTTCGGCTCAGTCAGCGCCACGCCCTTGCCCTCCTGGCCGGATTGTTCGCCAGAGGTTTAATCCCACGAAGCAATCAGGAAAATCCGGATCGCTTCGTGATTCGGTAACGCTCCACCTTCATTCTTCCGACTCCCTCCGTTGATCCGCGCGACCCCGCGCTCACCCTTCGGGCTACGGCTACGTCGCACCGTCCCCACGGGCTCCGTTCAGAGGTCAGAGGTGAGTTTGAGATTTCAGATATCAGTTGTCAGCTTTTAGAAGTTCCCCCCAATAACTCATAACCCATAACCGATAACGGGCGGAGGCCTCCGCCCCGCCCACAATCTTCTTGCCCTCTCGCGCGCCAGCCTGTGAACTCAACCCCACTATGACCATCTTGCCCGGATACCACGCCAAAACCGCGACCCAATTGTTTGGCTCGTTGATTCTTTCACTGCTCTTCGCCAGCTGCACCGCCATCCCCACCTCGCTCGGGCCGGTCTCGGTTTCCCTGCAATACAATCAGATCGCGAGCCCCGGTGAATTTCCCACGGCTCCCGCCTGCGCTTCGATCTCCAGCATTCAGGTCGTCGATTCGCGCTTGGATCCCACCATCGGCAAACGCTACGTCGAGACCAATCCTTCCGTCACCGCGCCCTTAAGCACAGCGTCCGACGTGGCCGGCTGGATCAAAGCAGGCGCGGACAACGCAGCGCAACGCGCGGGCATCAGCCAAAAAGCGGGCGGAGCAGTGCTCCGCATCACCCTTCGTCAGATCGCCGTGAACGAAAACGTGGCGCGGCGTTCGGGGTTTGAGGGGCGCCTCCTCATTTCTGCTGAATTGCTCCGGAAAGGCGGAGGCGTGTGCTGGCAAGATCGGATCGAGGGCACGTCCGAGAACTATGGCTATTCCGGCTCGAACGAAAACTATGAGGAAACGCTCAATCACGCCTTGGACCGCGCCATGATCCGCCTGCTCAGCGACC
>JALYOR010000088.1 GCA_030856765.1 Verrucomicrobiota bacterium
TTCTGAATCAATTCCTCCACCCGCCGCAGGTTCCGGCGCAGGGCAGCAAAAATCTCATCCGTCGTCCCGGACCGGGCCTCGCCTAATTCTTCTTTCAGCTCGTCGGTCAATAACGAGACGGCGTTCAGCGGGGTGCGCAGATCGTGCGCGATGAAGGCGAGGTGCTCATCCTCCTGCTCTTTCCGAATCAGCGCCTGTTGCGCGGCGAAGGCGGTCACGGCCAGCCGCACGGCTTCGTCGATGCGGTGATTGATAATCCGCGCCGCCTCGCCCACGACGAAAAGGCCGTGCCGGTCTGCTACCGTAATGAAGGCCGTCCGCAGGAGATTGTATTCCGCCACCACTTCACCCACATCCAGGCCATCGTGAAAACGCTGCACCCCGTGTACTGGCGGACTTCCCGCGGCGTGCTCGACGGAAAGAACGCCCGCACTGCTAAGCGCGAGATCGCGCGTGATCTCAATGATGAGGCCCGGGAGGTGATCGGTGATCGTCGGCTTATCGAGCTGTAAGTCCCGCAGCAGCTCGTTGGCGTGTGACCGCCATTCACGAATGATCTCTTCCTGGCAGCCTTCGAAGACCACCGCGAGATGTTCGACGGTGCAATGTTCCTGAGCCGGCACTGCTGAACTTGCCACACGACATGGTTAATAGCAGCCGAGAACTTCTTGCCGGCTGAGCGACCAGTTGGCGCGGGTGAGGCACCCCAGCACCGCTGTAGAACTCCCAATGCTAGGCGATGCTTTCGATATCCCTCTCCTGAGGCAGAAGGGAAACTACTTCCGGCGCCTATCCGGTTCCTTGGCGACGCCTTTGAAGGGCTTGCCGTCGCTCTTTACGTCCATAAACTCGCCCTTCCTTTTACTGCCGGGCGTTTCGTTGCGTTTCGTCCAGTCTTTCGTGACCGGGTTCTTTGATTGGGTGCGTGCAGTCACTGCGCCTTTTCTCGATCCTTTACCGGTGTCTTTTGCCATGAATTGCACTAACGAATGCGCCGCCTTTGGGCAAGTGGAATCATGGAGCCGATGGGAAAGCTGACTTCCGTTTCTTCCTCCCCTAGGCACGCGGCGGCGGCTTCCCCTAACGACCGTCCGGCTTGCGCGCCGGGAGGGTGCAGGTGATGCGGGTGCCGTGGCCGTCGCGCGATTCCAGTTCGAGCGTGGCGCCGATGATGTCGGCCCGGTATTTCATGATGTGGATCCCCATCCCCTTGGTCGGGCGGGCGGGGGAGAAACCGCGGCCGTTATCCTCGACGCGAAGGATGAGCTGCCCGCCTTTGCGTGCGAGCGAAAGGATGATCTTCTTCGCTTTGCCGTTCTTGATCGCGTTGTTCACCGCTTCCTGCGCGATGCGGTAGAGGTTAAGCGCGACGGCGTCGTCGCCCACCCGCACCGGGCGTGGGCATTCAAAGGTGCATTTGATCGCGCCATGATTGCAGCGGTAGGCGAGTTCGCGCAAGGCATCGGCGAGACCGCTGGCGCTGAGCTCGACCGGGTGGAGGCCGCGGGCGAGGTCGCGAGCGAGGCCGACGTTTTGGTTCACGATATTGGCCGCTTCGGATAACGTTTTCGCGGCGTCCGGGGTCTTGGGCTTGAGCTTGAGGGCGGCGGATTGGAGGAAGAAGGCGGCCGCCGCCAGCTCCTGGCAAAGGCTGTCGTGCAGGTCCTGCCCGATGCGGCGTTGCTCGCGCTCGCTGACGAGGAGAATTTCCTGTTCCAGTTCGGCCCGCTGCGCGATCCCGGCTTGCAGTTTGCGGTTCATCGCGGTCAGGTCGGCCGTCCTTTCCTTGACCCGATTTTCGAGATCGGCGTGGGATTTTTGCAGCTTCTCCTCTGCCATCCGTTTCTCGGTGGCGTCGCGGCCGATTTTGGCAAAGCCCCGCAAGCCGCCGCGGTCGTCATCGAGCCGGCGCATAACGCCATCGATCCAGACGCGGCTGCCGTCCTTGCGCAGATGCCAGCGGCGATCGCTGGCGTAGCCTTTGCGCAGTACGCCGCGCAGCTCTTTCTCCTCCTGCTTCCTGGCCCGATCCTCGGGGGTGAAGATGAGGCGACCGCTCTTGCCCAGGGCTTCATCGGCGGTCCAGCCGAAGATGCGCTCAGCCCCGCTGCTCCAATAGATGATGCGGTTGCCGGGGTCGATCAGGAACATGGCGTAATCGGGCGTGCTCTCGACGAGGAGGCGAAAGCGCTCTTCGCTCTCGGCGAGGGCGTCGGAGTGCCGCTTTTCCTCAGTCACGTCCTGGGCCACGCCGGCCAGACGGGCGACTTCACCGGCCGCATCGCGGATGACGAAACCGGCGTCGCGAATCCAGCGCGTGGCGCCATCGGTCGGCCGGATGATGCGATATTCAACCGTGCTCATCCGTTCCGATCCGGAACGTGGAATAGTCTGGCGGGCCTCCTCCCGATCGTCCGGATGAACGAGGTCGAGCCAATGATCGGGATCCGCCATCGCCGCCTCGCGCGACTCGCCCATGATCGTTTCGTAAGCTGGGTTAAGATATTCGAATTGGCCACTGCGGGCATCCACGATCCAGAAGATCGCCGAGTAATGCTCCGCAAACTGCCGGAACCGGTCTTCACTGGCGGGCAGGAGCTGCTCCGCGCCTGGGCATGCCGAGGCGCCGGGCCGGCGCGGTTTGCGCACGCTGGTGTTACCTGCTTTTGATCGATCAGACACGGAAAGCGGAGCGTCTCTCTTAAACGACGCTCCGTAAGTTAACGGAGGCCGCGCAACCCGCGGTCGGATTTTTCCGATGGCACCGGAGGCCGGGACGCGCGCTGCGCCCTAATGAAAGGTCTGAGGCGCGCGCAAGAAGCCAAACAATCGGTGGGAAAAAGAGTAGCGCGTGTTCTCCATCCGTTTCGGCACCGGGACCGATCGCGCGAGATCGGCCGCGAGGGATTCGTTCGCCGCTTCGTCCGGGATGATCCAGTCCAACGGGACTGCGAGGCAACCCCCGGTCGGACATTCCAAGCGCGCGGGTCGCCGATCGCGCGAACCGCTACAGACCAGAATTTGCCGGCCGGTAATCGGCTGGCCGCAACGACGACAGAAACGCCTTTCGTCGATCGAGTTCCAGGGATGAAAAACATCCAGCTCGCGGAGCGCGCGCAGTCGCCGGGCAACGGATAAATTCAGGACTTCGGAAGGCACGACTTGCATCGTAGGAGCGCCGGGCCGGGAGCGGAATCGGGCGCGTGCCGCATTGCGCAGTAGGAACAATTTGTAGGCGAAACCGCTGGCGCGAGAGGGCCAGCTTCAAGGAAATGATGAAGGACCACGAGATGGACATCGCGGAATTCGTCGGAAGGCGCCGTTTCGCGTCACAGCGTTGTAGCCGGGGACGCTGTCCCCGGCCGAGCGTTCCCAAGGCGGAGGAAAGTCAGCAAGACTTTCGTGCGTGGAGGCGCTCCCCTATGCAATCATTCTCCGGCGCGCCACCGGAGACAGCGTCCCCGGCTACAACGGCGACCGGGAAGAACTCGTCCTCAAAAAGTGCGTCCTGCCTAACGAGGGCGGATGAGATCGAGGGCCAGCTTCCATTCCCCCGCGCGATTCCAACGCCAGATGCGCAGATAGTCGCCGGTTGGTTCTTTCGCCGTCCCGGCGAAGTACTCGCCCCAGGCATAACCGGGATCGCCGCCCTTCGAAATTCCCGCCTTCGGCTGGCCAAATTTGATCGGAGGCGCAGCGCGCAAAGCCGGTTGGGCCTCCGTCGTCGACTCGTTAGGTACGTGATTTTCGATCAACTGCAGATCGGCTTACTCCGGTTTCGCTTCCCACGCTTTCCCACCGTTCTGCGGCCCGAGCGAGAAGACGATGCTGTCATCGGAAAGGGCGTGGAGAAACGCGGTGCGCATTCCTTTCTCGACAGATTCCTGGGCGAACGCGCGCTCCGCTGCCGCGATCGATTTGGCCGTTCCGGTCGCCGCCGGTTCCTCCGCGACAAGCCTGATTACACTCATCAGAAGCGAACCGCCGGGGGCAAAGTTTTCAGCCGACCAGACAAAAGCTACATTTGGCGGCGTCTCCATCTAAGAGACCGTGAAGAAGAGATGGCCAACGCACTCACCGAGGAGGATTGGAAAACCTGTTTCACCCAACTGGGACCGGCGCTCGTCCTCTTTGCCCGCCGCTACACCCGCTCGCAAGCGGAGGCGGAAGACATTGTGCAGGACGCGTTTGTCCGCTTTTGGCGCCGCCAGCATTCCGTCGAAAACCGTGGCCTGCTCTACGCCACCGTCCGCTCGACGGCGCTCGATCGCTTGCGGAGCGACCAGCGCCGCGCCCGCCGCGAAGCCACTGTCGCTCTCGAGGCCGAGCCGCACTGCGAGCCGCAATTCACGGAGCTGGACGAAAGCCAGCAGCTCCTCGCCGCCGCCGTGGAGCGTCTGCCGGACGAACAACGGGAGGTTGTCACTTTGAAAATCTGGAACGAACTCACCTTCGCCGAAATCGCGGAAGCGCTGGAAATTTCACCCAATACCGCCGCCTCCCGCTACCGCTACGCGCTCGGCGCGCTCCGCAAAACCTTACAACCCCATGGATGATTTTTCTGAGTTGGAGGCTGAACTGAAGAAACTGCGCCCCAGGCCGGTTTCAGATGGGTTGGTTGCCCGGGTCGAGCGCGCTCTTGCCACGCAGGGTGAGAGCGCGCCGACCGCGGGCTTCCTGCCGCGACCAAAGGCTTCCCAGGGATGGTGGACCCTCGGTCTCGGCCTGACCGCTGCGACCGCGCTCCTCCTCATCGGCCTGACCTTATTTAACCAACCAGCGCCGCCGCCGGAGCCCGTCCTGGCGCAAACAGCGACGCCGACTCCGGCCGGGCTCACCAGCATTGGTTTGAAACCTTCCACCCTCACCCGCGTCGTCTATCACCAGCGCGACGAGGGTCTCATTTTCTCGCCTAACCAATCGGAGCGATTGCTCCGGCGGGTCCGTTACGATACCCGCGAGACCATGCAGTGGCGCAACCCGCAGACCGGGGCCTCACTGCGCGTCTCCTATCCGGCTGAGCAGGTCGTCCTCACGCCGGTTTCCTTTCAATAACCAGCAAACACACCATGAAAAAACAAGTCATCCTAACGAGTTCGTTGAGCGCCGTGCTGGCGCTCGCCGCCTTCGCCCAATCGCCCACCCCGACCGCGCCGGTGGCCGCGACGCAGTCCATCCCCCAGGTGCAATCGGTCGCTCCAGCGCCGCCAGCGCCGCCAGCGCCGCCGCCCCGGCACATGCACGAACATGACCGGGGCCCGAAGGAACCGGTCACTTTTCTCGGCGTGGAGACCTCGGAAGTGCCTCGCGTCCTTTCGGAGCAAATGAATCTGCCGCGCGGCTTTGGCGTGGTGGTTGATTACGTCGTGCCGGAAACCCCGGCCGCCACCGCCGGCCTGCAACAGAGCGACATCATCCGGATGTTGAACGATCAACAAATCGCCAACCCCAGTCAGCTCGGCAAACTGGTGCGGAGCTTCGCCGAGGGCACGTCGGTCGATCTCACCATCATGCGCCAGGGCAAGGAAATGAAAATCAACGTCAAGCTCGGGAAGAAGGATGTCTCCAAAGGCCGGGGCGCGTTTGGCTTCGAGCAGGAATGGAACTGGGACGACTTCGACAAGATGAAATTCGACTTCAAGGCGCCCGACATGACCGCGGTGCGAGAAGCCGCGTCGCGCGCCAAGGACCAGGCGATGCGAGCGCGCGACGTCGCGCAGCGGGCGGCGCGCGGTTTGCGCATCGTCACCTCGGACGACGGCCTAACGAAATCGACCCGGATCGATTTGGGCCGGGCCACGATCACTTTTTCGGACGATCAGGGTGAGCTGAAAGTGCAAACCGTCGACGGACACAAGATGCTGAGTGCGAAGGACGCGCAGGGAAAGCTGCTCTTCGACGGACCGATCGACACCGAGGAGCAGATGGCCGGCCTACCGGAGAACGTCCGCCAGCGTTTTGAAAAACTGCAGCGCCAGGAAATGCCGGAAGTGCCGATCGCCCCGGAACCGCCCGAGCCGCCCAGCCCGCCGCAGCCTAACGAATCGGTGAAGGGACCAGGCACGCCCTCCGAGAGCGCAGTCTGGTCACCGGCCGATCGCCACGGCTGGCGCCGCAGCACCTTCGTGCTCTAAGCCGTAACCATGCAGTTGGGAATGATCCGCACCCGTCCAGTCGTAGTGGCGGCGCCTTGGCGCCGGAAGTGCCCGCGAGGGCGAGACTCCCTCGAGCTGGTGGCGAACTCCGTCCTCGCTACCCGCCATGGCCCCGCTCGACAGAGTCCTCGCTCCACCGAGCGGCGAGGAATAAAGAATGAGGAAGGTCCCGCCATTACCATCGAAATTGCCTCTTGATCAAATCGCGCGGATTTGCACAGAGAGGTCCCTCGCCGCGCTCTGGCCCGCTCGGGATGACAGCTTCGGGACACGCGCCGCTTTAGAAGGCGCCGTGCAGGACGCTAGCCAGCTCCTCGTTCCCAAGCTCAGCTTGGGAACGCACTTGTCTTCGAAGCTCTGCTTCGTCCGTCTGGGCTATTATGCGCAACCGCACTCGAGTCCACGAAAAGCGACTGGCGCGCTTCCTTCCCGCAACGAATCGAATACCTCCCGACTCTTACGCTCCTTGGCCGATAGCGCGCTGGTGCTGCGTTCGTTCACGCACTGCGCACCCGGAGGACTCAAGCTTTCCTGCTAAGTGAGCCGCTACAGGGCGTGCCACAACTTCCCATCGTTTCACCACTGTCGCAGCACGAGAGGGACGCGGCGGCCGCTTTAGAACGCGCCGTGCAAAACGATCGCGCCGTAGGGCGCGCCGCTCTCGTGGTGATAGCGGACTTCGGTGCGATGGTAATCGAACTGCCGATACGGGACGTAGCCGCCTTCTGCGGTCAATGAGATGAAGGAGTTGATTTTCCATTCCACGCCTACCCCGGCACGCACTTCCTGGTAGCTGAGCCAGGCACTGTTAATACTGGTGTCGCCATGGCTGTCGCCGAATTGATCGTCGGTCCGGATGGTGATCGCCTTAATGTCGGCGCCCGCGAAAACGGTCAGGTTCCGATTGACCTGATATTCGAGCCGTGGGGTGGGCAGGACCGCGTTGAGGGTCCAGTTCGGTGCGAATTTCCAGCGCAGACCGCCCCCGGGCAAGATTGGGAACCGGCTCTGGAAGTTGACCCCAATCCCGGCGACCAACTGGAGTTCCGGACTAACGATGTACGTGCCGCCGAGGATGAAGGGGACGTTAAAGGAATCGCCGTCGAGATGATCGAAACCATTGCTGTAGAAGCCGGGCTGCGCTTCGAAGCGGACCAGAATCGAATCGGAAAACTTCGTGTCCAGCCCAATGATCGAGTTGATCGACTGCAGGGTGTTGGGCAACTGCTGACCGCCATTCGGGAATCCGAATGAATAGCGCTCCCACTGCGCGCCGAGACGGAGAATCCCAAAGGCAATCCGCGGCGTGTAGATGAACTCGACGTTGGAATAGTACTCGTCGAAATCGTTCACGCTCCGATTGCCGCGCTGCACATCGGAGCCACCGATATAAGCCTGCTCGATCGTGAACTCGGCCGAAAAGCGATAAGGCACTTCGGTGATTTGGTCCGCCTCGGTGGCGGTCATTTGTTTGCCGTCACCGGCCCAAAGCGGAGTCACCAGCGCGCTCGAAATGAGGCCGGCGAGAAAGAGGAAACGTGATTTCATTGGCCACTGTCGCGCTGAAACACTGTCACCGCCTTCAAAATATCTTTCCGCATGGCCGATTCCGAGGCGAGCCGCTCGATCCCGTGCAAGTCGCCTAACGAATTAGCGGAGATGAAATCGCCGCGCCAGACCAGGGTGGAAGCCCGGCCCCCGACCTCGAGCGGCCAGAGTTGATAGAGCGTGAGCGCGACGTTGTAGCCGCCGCTGGCGTAATAGAGGCCGTCGGCGATCTGCGCTCCGCCACCGGCCGTGGCTCGGTGGTAGGAGGCGCCCAACGTGAGCACACCTTCGTCCTCCACCTCGAGCAATTCCCAATAGAGATCGGGCTGGAGCGAGCCTTTGCCGCCGAGCAGACCGGTGCTGCCCAGGAAGCCGCCGAACTGGCGGTTCACCTGGCCTTGTTGCCTAACGAGTCCGGAAAATTCCTGGCCCGGTTGGATCGCGTTGCCGGTGTGATCGTAAGGGCCTTCGGCGGCCGCGCCGCCGGTCGCGAAAGCCTGCGCGCGTTTCGTCAGCAGGTCGGTCCAGAAGGCAAAGACCGGCTGACCCGCGGAATATTTCTGAGCTTCAGCCCGGCTCAATTGCAGCTCCTGCGCCATCTTTTCCGTCGCCGAAGTCAGCGCTTTGACCGCGCTGTTGCCGGGAGGATTGCTCAGCTTTGAGAAGTTGGAGGAGGAGGGTGAAGCGGGCAGATCGGAGTGCAAATAGACCTTCAGCTCGCGCTGCGCGGTGGGATCGAATCGTTTCATCGCCGCCATCACCTGGGCCGGCGTCTTCGGGACGACGAAGCAACTTTGCACCGAGAGGTAGCGGGCCGTGCTCATGGGCGCGCCGGTCGCGGTCTTGACCTGGCCCTTCGCCAGTTCGGCGAGATCGACTTTGCCGAAGACTGAAAACTGGGCCAGCTCGCTGACTGGATCGGCGGCGCGGGTAGATTGACCGAGGACGAGGACGAGGACGAGGACGAAGGAGCGAACGGGCTTCATGCGATGATCTAGTTTTCGACGGATGCTGGCGCTGTCAACGCGAGCGCGGGTTGCGCCTTGAAAAAGGAGCGGTTTTCCCTAGTGAGAGACCTGATGGAGCCTCTCCCGCGTTTTCTTTCTGCATGAGCGAACCAATCATCGCCTTGGCCGGCCTGACCAAAGCCTACGGCGATCTCACCGCGGTGCGCGACCTCTCGCTCCGCATTAATCGCGGCGAAATCTTCGGGTTCCTGGGCGCGAACGGCGCCGGCAAAACAACAACGATGCGGATGCTCTGCGGGCTGGTCCGGCCGACTTCGGGCGAGGCGACGATCGACGGCGCCGATGTCTGGCGGGATCGTTATGCCGTGCGCTCCAAATTCGGCTACATGGCGCAGAAGTTCAGCCTCTATCCGGACCTGACGGTCTTGGAAAACATGCGTTTCTTCGCCGGGGCCTACCGGGTTCCGCCGCAAGAAGTCGAACCGCGAATCGAACGAGTGCTCGGCCAGATGGATTTGCAGGCCAAGCGCGACGCCGCGGCTGGAAGCCTCTCCGGTGGAATGCGCCAGCTGCTCGCGCTCGGCTGTGCGCTGGTGCACGAACCGCCGCTGCTCTTTCTCGACGAACCGACCTCGGGTCTCGATCCAGTCCACCGTCAGCAGATGTGGGACCTGCTCTACGACCTGAGCAGCAGCGGGATCACGATTTTTGTCACAACCCACTACATGGATGAGGCGGAACGCTGTACCGAGGTTGGTTTCCTGCATAACGGCAAGCTCCTGGCCAAGGCCTCGCCGCGCGCTTTGAAGGCGACCTTCAAGGCCAAGCTGCTCGAACTGGATGCCACGCCGGCGATGCAGGCACTTGTTAGGCTACGGGAAACCCCGGGAGTGCTGGGCGTTTCCCTGCGCAGTGGCAGCCTGCGCGTTTACGCGCCGGAAGCGGACACCCTCCTGGCCGAATGGCAACGCGCCTGGCCTTTTCCCGAGATCCAATTACTCGCGCATCGCTGGGGCGAGCCGGATATGGAAGATGTTTTCACCGCCTACTCGCAGGGCTATGGCGCGATGTTGAACCAGGAGACGGTGCGATGAAGGGCTTCGCTTCCTTGCAGGCGATCAGCAGCGTGGCGGTGAAGGAATTCATCCACATTTATCGCGACTGGCGCATCCTCGTTCTGCTCCTCATTTTGCCGCCGGTCTTTACCCTCATTTTCGGACACGCCTTTGAGGTCACGGGCTCGAGCAACGTGCCGGGACTGTTGGAGAATCGCGATCAATCTCCCGCCAGCGAAGCCTTCGTCAGGCAACTACGCGACGAAGAAACCTTTCGCTGGAAGATGGCGCAGAAAATCAGCGGCCATCCCGATCTTTTGCAGGAGCATGTCCAGGCCGCGCTCGTCATCCCGACTGGTTGGGGCGCGAGCCTGAAGAATGGGGACCCGATTCCGGTCCTGCTCTATCTCGATGGCAGCGACACGAACACGGCCAGTGAATTGGAGGGACGCTTGCAGGAAAGCCTCGGCGTTTTCCAGAAGAAGCAACTGGAGACGACGGTCACCAGTCTGCCGGACAATGTGCTCGATCTGGCGAAGAAGTTACCCGTCGAGGTCCGCAAGGAATTTGTCTCGGCCATGAGCCAGTGGAGCGTGCAGACGAAGGTTCTCTACAACCCCAAGAAGCGCTTCATCGATTACGTCGTTCCGGGGATCATCGGCATCATTCTCCAGCTGCTCACCGTGACCCTGACCGCCTGCACCATCGCGCGGGAGCGGGAATCGGGCACCCTTTACCAGTTGATGGTCACGTCGCTCCGGCGGGGTGAGATCGTGATTGGAAAGATCCTGCCTTACCTTGCGATTTCGATCTTCCTCATCCTCGTCATCTTCGCGGTTGCGGGCTGGCATTTTCACGTCCAATTCCACCAGCCCTTCGCCCTCGCGCTGATCTGCCTGCTCTTTCTGCTCTGCTCGTTAGGGCTGGGTTTGTTGATCTCCGCTTTCTCGCGCACCCAGACCCAGGCCATTCAGCTCTCGGTTTTCTTTTTGCTCCCGGTCTTCGTTTTGTCGGGCGCTTTCGCGCCCCTCGAGCAGTTGCCGCGGGCCATTCGTTACCTCTCGGAGTGTTTTCCGCTGACCCACTTCTGCCGGGCCTTTCGGCTGGTGAATCTTTATGGGGCGGGGCCAACCTTTTACGGGGGCGATCTTCTTTTTCTGCTCATCGGCGCGGTCGTGACCTTTTTTGGCGCGGCGCTTCTCTTGAAGCGCATCCAGGAATAGCGCGGTCTCATTTGTCCCGCAGCTGCGCGGCGACGGTGATTTCGGTCAGGGTGGGCGTGAACCAGCCTTAGCGGCGTGATAGACTTAATGAAGAAGTAGCGAGTTCCCGCGGCCGAAGAGTGCTTTTAGCGCAGAGAACGCGGAGAAGAGACCAGGTCTCCTCTGCGCGATCGGCGTCCTCAGCGGTCCCCGGCGGCACGCCTGCAATTCGCGGGTGTAACTTCGGGCGAGCGAAGATCCCACGCCGCGCCCGTGCCCGGGAACCTCCCGGGCAC
>JALYOR010000101.1 GCA_030856765.1 Verrucomicrobiota bacterium
TAGGCCTGCGGATTTTTCGTAGGTATCGCCGCGATCTGCCGCCGCTCCACCCCGGTCAGTTGCGCCTCGAGGGAAGCAGCGATGCGCTGCGCCACTTCGGTTTCGACCGCAAAAATATCGGTCAACTTTCGGTCGTAGGTATCCGCCCAAAGGTGCGTGTCCCCCTCGGCTTTGATCAACTGCACATTCACGCGCACCATCTCGCCGGCCTTTTGCACACTGCCTTCGAGGATGTGCGCAACCCCAAGCTGCTTCGCGATCTCGGAGAGATTGCCCGGTTTGCTCTGGTATTGCTCGGTCGAAGTGCGCGAGATCACTTTCAAGTCCCCGATCTTGGCCAGGCGAGTCAGGATCTCGTCCTGAATCCCGCTCGCGAAATAAGCATTAGTCTTGTCTTCGCTGAGCGATTCGAATGGCAGCACGGCGATCGATTTCTCCACTGTGCCGGAAGTTGCTTTTCCGGGTTGGGTGCCGCTGTAGCGCCCGAGAAAAAAGAGGCCGGCGGAGAGGGCGACACCGATCAGGACGATATAAATCCAGGCGTGGCGGCGCGGTCGCGGCGCAGCTTCGAGCGCGACCTCGTCAGCGCGGCGTAATCCTTCCGGCGTGAGTTCAAAGGCCCAGGCCAGCACGAGCGCAACCGGGAACCCGAGGGCGAGGAGCACGATGACGAGCCGGATGGCCCAATCGGGAATTTGCAGGAAAGGGAAAACCTGGGTCGCAACCTGAATGAGCAGCCAGGCGACGACCGTGTAAGAGACCGCCACCTTGTAGACACTGCGGCGCTTGAGTTCGCGGAAAAAACTCACAACTGGGCTTTTCGGTAATGGTCGGCCAACGGATACGTGCGCGCGACCAGACCGAAGGCGAGCGCGGCGACAAAGGCGAAGGCGGCGAAGAAGAACATCTGAAACGCGGTCAGGCCAAAGCCGCTCTTTTCGATGAAATCAATCACGCCGGGATTCTGCACGCCGGCGTTGACCACCAGGACCCAAAGATTGCCGATCGTGACCGACAAACTCCAGAAAGCCATGATGACGCCTTTCATGGCCAGCGGCGCCTGGCTGTAGGCGAACTCGAGGCCGGTGGCGGAGACGAGCACTTCGCCAAAGGTGAGGATGGCGTAGGGGAGAATCTGCCACCAGATGGAGAGAGGCGCGCCGCCATCGAGGACGACCTGCATGAGACCGACGACAATCCAGGAAACTCCGGAGAAGGCGATGCCGGCCGTCATGCGGCGGAGCGCGGTCATCTCGTAACCAAAGCGGTTCAGCATTGGGTAAAGGACGAGGTTGTTGAACGGAATCAGGATCATGACGAGGGCGGGATTGAAGGCCTGCATCTGCGACGCCTGAAACCAGCCCGGCATTTGCATTTTCTGCCCCTGCAAAATCCAGGTGGAGGCTTTCTGATCGAAGAGCGACCAGAAGGGCGTGACCAGCGCAAAAAGCACGAGGACCCGCAGAACGGCGCGTACCCCGGCAATGGCCTCCGCGGGATGCCGGTCCCGCACCGCTTCAAGCTGGAGCCAAACACCCAGCCCGCCAAAGAAAATGAGGGCGACGAGCGCGAGGCAAACGCCGATGACAAAGCCAAGCTGCGGAATGAAGGCGAGCGAAGCAAGGACGCCGGCGAGCGCGGCCGCGGCGAGAATCTGCCCGCGCATTCCCGAGGCGATCGCATCCTTGGAGACGCGCAGGAAAGAGTGCGGATTCGGCGGCGTCGGCGGCACCATGACGTATTGCCGGCGCCCGATCCAAAGGATGACGGTGGCGATGAACATGAGCGCGCCGGGAATGCCGAAGGCCACGCTCGCCCCGAGATGGCGGAGAAAGATCGGCATGAGGAGCGAGGCGAAGAAAGAGCCGAAATTGATGATCCAGTAGAAGGAGTCGAAGACGACCTTGGCGCGGTGCTTGTTCGTCTGGTCGAATTGATCGCCGACAAAGGTGGCGACGCACGGCTTGATGCCGCCGGAGCCGAGCGCAATCAGGCCGAGACCGGTGAAAAATCCGGCGCGATTATTTTCAAAGATGGCGAGGCAGGCGTGGCCCGCGCAATAAACCAGGCTGAGCCAGAAGATGGTGTTGTATTTTCCGTAGAAGCGATCGGCCAGCCAACCGCCGAGGAGCGGGAAAAAATAGACGCCGATGACAAAGGTGTGGAAGACGTCCTTTGCCGCCGACGCCCGGTCGCCCTCGGGCAAATAGGCGAGGAGCGAAGTGACAAGGAAAACGGTGAGGATGTTCCGCATCCCATAAAAGCTGAAGCGCTCGCAACCTTCGTTGCCGATGATGTAGCGAATCTGCCGCGGGATGGGTGCCTTTGGATCGGGCACCGTACTGTGGGGCGGGGAAGTCACCCTCGGTTGCGAATCGTCCTTCACGAG
>JALYOR010000138.1 GCA_030856765.1 Verrucomicrobiota bacterium
ATCAGCGTTTCCGGCGCGCAGAAGATGCACTTCGTCACCTGGTGGGTGCACTCGATTTTGGTCGCTGCTTTCTTCGCCACCATTCCGGTGAATCGTTTTCTCCACGTCATAACCGGTCCGATGAATATCGCGGCTCGTCCCGAGCGCCCAATGGGCGCCCTCGTCCCGTTGAAGATGGAGACGGTCGAAGAAACCGGACTCATCGGCGTGAGCAAGCTCGAGGATTTCAACCGGCAGCAACTCCTCAGTCTCGACGCGTGCATGGAATGCGGCCGTTGCGAAGACGCCTGCCCGGCAACCGCGTCGGGCAAACCGCTCTCGCCAAAATTCATCGTGACCGATCTGCGCCACGTGATGGCGAACGGCGGCGAGCTGCATGGCGTTGCGATCAACCCCGACACGCTTTGGGCCTGCACCATGTGTCAGGCTTGCGTGCAGGAATGCCCGGTCCTCATCGGCCACGTTGATCTCATCAGCGACATGCGGCGTTATCTCGTCGGCGAGGGCAAACTTTCCGGCCCTCCCGCGCGCGCCCTGCAACAGATCGGCAACCAGTCGAATCCCTACGGCCGGCCTAACGCCGAGCGTCTCGCCTGGGCCGAAGGCCTCGACGTCCCGACGGTCGAATCGAATCCCGACTTCGAATATCTCTTCTGGGTTGGCTGCGCGGCCTCCTTCGATCCCCGTGCGCAAAAGGTGGCCCGCGCCACCGCGCAATTACTGAAGAAAGGCGGAGTCAATTTCGCCGTCCTCGGTAAGGAAGAGACCTGCACAGGGGATCCGGCGCGGCGCATCGGCGACGAATTCCTTTTCCAGGAACGCGCTCAGACCAACATCGAAACGTTAGGCCGGCGCAAAGTGAAGAAGATCGTCACGGCGTGTCCGCATTGCCAGAACACGCTCCGGAACGAATACCCGCAATTCGGCGGCGAGTATGAAGTGCAGCATCACTCCACCCTGTTGGCCGACCTGATTAAGACCGGCAAACTGCAGGGCGACCCGACAAATGGGAGCGATCCGATCACCTTTCACGATCCCTGTTACCTCGCGCGCGTGAATGGCGAAGTGGAGGCGACGCGCGAAGTGCTCGGGGCGGCGCGGGACGATCAGTATCGGGAAATGCCGCGCTGCGGCAAAAAGACCTTCTGCTGCGGCGCGGGCGGCGGTCGGATGTGGTTCGATGAGCCGCCCGAGCAGCGCGTCTCCAATCTCCGCGCGCAGGAAGCGGTCGCGACCGGCGCGAAGACACTCGCGACCGGCTGTCCGTTTTGCCTCAACATGATGAGCGACGGCATGGCCGGCACCAAGGGCGGCGAGGAGGTCAAGGTCCTGGACGTCGCCGAAGTGCTCCTCAGCCGGCAGGACGCCGGCTGAGCGGGTCGCGAAGGATGGGGCCGGAGAGGTTTTCTCCTCCGGGATACGTCGCGGCTGTTCTGGAAACCTACTTGTCGAGCAAGTTCTGCGGAACCTTGCCGCCGTTCTCGGCCAGCTTTTTCATCACTTCCTTGTGCAACCAGATGTTCATGGCGGCGGAATCGTCCATGTCGCCCGAGTAGTGGAGATCCTTGGCCAGTTCCTTGCGATCGGAGAGGCTGCTATCCATCCCGACGAGCTTCATCAAGTCCACGATCGAGTGTTTCCAATCGAGCTTCTCGGAGTTTTTGGCCGCGAGGGAATCGAGAATAGCCTCGACGTCGACCTGCTTAGCCGGAGCGGCCCCAGCCGCTGCGGGAGCGGGCGCTGGATGGGAAACTGGAGCGGGCATGGCCGGGGTCGGCGAGCCTTGAGTGGGCGGAGCGGTCGGCGTGCTGGAGGTCCCGGCCGGCGCAGTCGCCGTCGCGGTCGGTGCGTGATGGAAGATTTTCGACATTAAAGTGTTGAAGAGGCCCATATAAATTCTTTCTAGGTTAAGTGGTGTTGGTTTGATGATCATTCGGTTCTGTGGACCGGTGCGGTTGGATTTGGGCCGCGATTAGCCGCTTATTCACTCTGGAAGACGCTCTCCATCCATTCGCCGAGCAGGGGACGCCGGCCCGCTGATCGCCACTGCCCCGCCGCCCGCCTTGGGAATCGCGGCCCGCGAACATCACCGGTTTTATCTATTGAAACATGTTTGGCGGCGCGCCGGTCGCGATTTACTGCTCAAGAGGAAGCATCCGCCCCGGTTCGCAGCCGCGAACTAACGGCAGATGAAGAACACAACCAACTTACCCAAACGCCTCACCCTCTGCCTTTTCGCAGTGGCTGGGATATTCACTCTCGCGGCCTGCGACTCCAAACAGGAAAACGCGCGCGAAGACGCAGCCGAGAACAAGGCTGATAAAATGGAAAATAAAGCCGACGCCGTGCGCGATAGCGGCGAAAAGAAGGCCGACGCAATCGAGGAAAAGAAAGATATGTCCAATAGCGACCGAAGCGACAAGGCTTTGGAGAACTCGGCCGACGCCACCCGGAATTCGGCCGACGCCACGGCTGACAAGATGGAAGACAAAGCGGACGCGGTTCGTGATATGAGCCCGGCTCCGACTCCCTAAACTATTGAAACTGCGCCACTGCGATCGTGCCGTCGAGGCGTGATCGCAGTGGGCAACCCCCCGGAGAAGGCCCGTCGCCCTCTCCCTCAGCTTTGGAGGTCGGGCCGATTTTCATGCGTCCGCCTCTCTGCTTGTTGCCGCCGCCAGGCGGCGATTTCAGCGTGATGCCCGGAGAGGAGAATGTCTGGCACCTTCCAACCGCGAAACTCGGCAGGGCGCGTGTATTGCGGTCCTTCCAGAAGCCCTTCGCTGAAGCTCTCTTCGAGGGCTGATTGTTCGTGACCGAGCACGCCGGGGAGAAGCCTAACGATCGCGTCGACGAAGACGACCGCCGCCATGGCGCCATTGGTCAGGACGTAATCGCCGATCGAAATCTCGGCTTCAACCAGGTGCTCGATGACGCGATGATCGACCCCTTCGTAGTGCCCGCAGATGATGACGAGATGGCCCTTGCTCGAGAACTCCCGCGCCATCGCCTGGTCGAAGCGCCGACCCTGCGGAGTCATGAGGACGACTATGCTGGCCTCGGTGCGGAGCGACTCGACCGCCGCAAAAATCGGCTCCGGTTTCATCACCATGCCCTGCCCGCCGCCGAAGGGCGCGTCGTCCACCATGTGAGGGCCGCTTGTCCAGTCGCGCA
>JALYOR010000149.1 GCA_030856765.1 Verrucomicrobiota bacterium
CTCTCTGCCTTTTCCTTTGCGATGCGGGCGATCTTTTCTCCCGTCGCTACTGAGATGTGAAAGGATCGCCCCGCTTTCTTGAAGACGCGGGCAAGAATTTCGCACATTTCGTCCGCGCGTTGCTCGCCCGAGCGTGCGTTCAGGATGACTTCGATAGAGTTTGCCATGGTAAAAAATACGGCTGTGCGGAGCTACTGTGGTCGTAATCCTGCTGGGTCAAGTTTCCGCTCGCCCGTTTTACGCGTAATCTGATGCATCGAGTAGTTGCGGCGGCGACAGCGCCTCTCTTTTCTTTCGCGGTCGAGCGCGGCGGAGGACGTTAAAAAATCAAGCGTCTTTGCGTTCGTAGACGGCGGCGCCGGGTTCCCCGGCGAGCACCTGCGCCGTATTGACCAGACCAACGTGGGTGAAGGCCTGTGGGAAATTTCCCAGCTGCCGCTTGATTTTCGGATCGTATTCCTCCGAGAGCAGCCCAACGTCGTTGCGCAGGGCGAGCAGGCGCTCGAAGAGCTGGCGCGCGTCTTGCGCGCGGCCGATGAGATGCAGGCAATCGGCCAGCCAGAAGGAGCAGGGAAGGAAAACGCCCTCGCTCCCCGCCAACCCGTCGATCTCGCACTCCGTCGGCCGATAACGCATCACCAGACCGTCCTCCAGCAGTTCACGCTCGACCGCTTGGATCGTATTTTTCACCCGCTCGTCATTGGGCGGGAGGAAGCCAACCAGCGGGATCATGAGCAGGCTGGCATCCATTGCCTCCGAGCCATAGGTCTGGGTGAAGCTTTTTTTATCCGGATGATAGCCGCGCTCGCAGACCTCACGATGGATCTCGCCGCGCAACTTCTTCCAGGTCGCGAGATGGTCGTTTCCCGCGCGGTCGAAATGTTCCACTAGTTTTACCGCCCGATCGAACGCCACCCAGGCCATGACCTTCGAGTGGGTGAACTGCTGCGGCTTGCCGCGCACTTCCCAGATCCCTTCGTCGGGCTCCTCCCACTTCGTCTCGAGAAAGTTCAGCAGCGCCACCTGCATCCGCCAGTCCGCCTCGCTCACGTCGAGCCCGGCGCGTTGCGCGTGATACATCGCGTCGACCACTTCGCCATAGACGTCGAGCTGGAATTGTTTGGCGGCGGCGTTGCCGACGCGCACCGGCTGCGAGCCCTCATAGCCGCTCAACCACGGCAACTCGGTCTCGATCAGGCGCCGCTCGCCCAGCACGCCATACATGATTTGCAGTTGCGAGGCGCTGCCGGCGATGGCCCGGAGCAGCCATTCGCGCCAGGCTTTGGCTTCCTCTTTGTAACCGGCGCCGAGGAGCGAGAAGAGAGTAAAGGTGGCGTCGCGCAGCCAGCAGTAGCGATAGTCCCAGTTGCGCACGCCGCCGATTTCCTCGGGCAGCGAAGTCGTGAGGGCAGCCACCATCCCGCCGGTCGGGGCGTAGGTCAGGCCCTTTAAGGTGAGCAACGAGCGCATGACCGCGTCGCGCCACGGACCGCGCCCGGTGTAGCGCTTCGACCAGCGGTTCCAATAGTCTTCGGTTTGCTTCAGCGCGTGCTCCGCATTGACCTCCTTGGGCGGCAGTTCGTGCGAGGCAAACCAGGTCAGCACGAACGGGATTCGCTCGCCTTTCGCCACCGCAAATTCGGCAACGGTCTTGAGCTCTTCGCCGTGCGTCTCGACCGGCGTGTGGAGGATCAGGGCGTCCGGACCGGCGATCGCCTCGAGGCCGCCGTGGCACCTTCGCACCCAAGGGACGACCGATCCGTAATCGAACCGGATCACGAGCTCCATCCGGATCTCCACTTTCCCCCGCAGCCCCTCGACGATGCGAATGATATCGGGATTGGTCCCGCGCGGTGGCATGAAATCGATGAAACGCACCGCGCCATCCTCGGTGTGCAGGTCGGTTTCCAAGATCAGGGTGTCGCCGCGATAACGGCGTTCGCGTCGCTTGATCTCGGCCTGCGGGATAAAGCTCCAGGAGCCGTTCTCCTTTTCGCCTAACAATGCGGCGAAGCAGGCCCCGGAATCGAAGCGGGGCAGGCAGAGCCAGTCGACGCAACCGTCGCGGGAGATCAACGCGCCACTCTGCCTGTCGCTGATGAAGGCGTAATCTTCAATCCGGGCCGCCCCGGTCTTCACGCGGTTTCAGCGGCGAGCGACGCGATGCCGTTGCGGGTCAGTCGGTAGATGGTCCACTCGTCGTTAGGCCGGGCCCCCAGCTTGCGGTAGAATTGGAGGGCCGGCTCGTTCCAGTCGAGCACCGCCCATTCCATCCGGCCGCAAGCGCGCTCCTCCGCGATCTGGGCCAGGCGCACGAGCAGGGCGCGGCCATACCCTTTGCCCCGCACCTCCGGCCGCACGAAAAGATCCTCCAGGTAAAGACCGCGCCGGCCCATCCAGGTTGAGAAATTGTGAAAGAAAAGCGCGAAGCCAACCGGCGCGCCGCCCGCCTCGAGGAGGAGCACCTCCGCGGCCGGATGTTCTCCGAAAAGATTTTCGCGCAGCTGGTCCTCCGTCGCCACGACATCGTTAGGCGCGCGCTCATATTCGGCCAGCGCGCGGATCAGGGAGAGGATCGTGGGCACGTCGGCGCGCTCGGCCAGGCGAATCCGAAAATCAGTCGCGCTATCCATCAGCAAAGACCCATAGGCCAAATCGGGAGCCGCGCCAAATCGACGAAGCGTCGATCACAGGTTAGCTCTTCGCCAGCCGTTCCTGCAGGAAGGAGAGGACCGCGGCCTCCTCGGAACGCAGGTCGCTCAACGACTCCTCCAGCGTCTTCTCGGTTCGCTTCCTCAACCCCTCGATCATCCCCCCGTCGAGGTAAGTCTCGAAGACCGCGGGATGAACGTAGCATTTGCGACAGACCGCCGGGGTATTGCCGAGCATCTTGGCGACGGCGCCGATCGCCGCCTTCACGTTCTGCTTAGCCTGCGACTTGTTTTCAAAAGCGTCCTGCGCCTGGAGTGCCATCGCCGCCATCACCGTCCCGGCCCAGGTGCGAAAATCCTTCGCGGTGAAATCCTCGCCGGTGATTTCGCGCAGGTACTCATTCACCTCTTCGGAACTGACCTGGTGGCGGCCGCCTTCGTCGTCGAGATATTGAAAAACTTCCTGGCCCGGAAGCTCCTGCAGCTTTTTCACGATCTTCGCCACGCGCGGATCCTCCGTGTCGATGTCGTGTTCCTTGCCGCTCTTGCCGCGAAAGCGGAACCGAACGGTGTCGCCTCTGACAGCGACGTGCCTATTCCGCATGGTCGTTAGGCCGAACGACTTGTTTTCCTTCGCATATTCCTCGTTCCCGACGCGGATGAAGGTCCGCTCGAGCAACTGCACCACGGTGGCGAGCACCTTCTCCCGGGGCAGTCCGCGCTGCTTCAGGTCCTGGTTAATCCGGCGCCGAATCTTCGGCAGGGACTGGGCGAAGATG
>JALYOR010000364.1 GCA_030856765.1 Verrucomicrobiota bacterium
AAAGGCCAGGATGGCAATCCCGGCGGCCGCCAGGATCGCGGTCGCGACCGTATCTTTTTCTGTCTGCCGCTTCGGAAAAGGGGACGCGTTGGCAAAATCAGCCGGCTTCTCGCTCGTCTCGGCCGGCTGCGCCTCGATCTCGTCCGCCACTGGCAAGGGCTGCGCTTCGCCCGTTGTCATGGATTCATAGCGCGCCTCGACTTTCCCAAATCGGATCCGATCGCCGACGCGCAAAAAAGTATCCGTGATGACTTCGCTATTCACCCGTGTGCCGTTGGTCGAACCGAGATCCTTGAGCTGATAGCGCTTGTCAATCAGGATCAATTGCGCGTGGCGCCCGGAAACCGATGGGTCGTCGATCTGCACCATGTTATCGGGCGCGCGGCCGATCGTGATCCTCTCATCGGTCAACTCGTGCGTGGTCCGTCCGTCCTCCAGGAAGATGGAAAGCTTCGGCATGAGCGAGCAGTATCAGGAGAAGCGACCGGCTGCAATCGTCGTCTTGCGCCTCACTTTTTCTTGAAGATCTCGACCGCGTTCCAGGCTTCATCCGGCGGGCTGCTTTCGTATTCGAGCGCGCGCTCCAGATACATTTTGGCCAAGTGATCCTTTGGGTAGAACTCGAGAAACTGCGAGAGCAGAATCTTCGCAGCGGAGAAATCACGCTGCCGAAATTTCTGAAAACCCTCCTCGTAAGTCTCGAGCCGTCGCAACCACTCCGGGTCGATCTCTTCGCTCCGCTCGCCGATCAGAGTGGCGATCTCGACCGGCTCTGTTTTCCCTTTCACTTGCACGCGCGCCACCGAACGGACGTGAAACTTCTCCCTCACAAGCTCCGTCGCAGTTGGTCCGAGGATAATGTCGACCGCATAAGTTCTGGTGAGGCCTTCGAGGCGCGAGGCGAGGTTGACCGCATCGCCGATCACGGTCGGGTCGGCTTTTTCTTGCGAACCGATGTTCGCGCCGACGACGATGCCGTGGTTGATCCCGATGCCGATGGCGAACGGTGCAATTCCCCGAGCGAACCAATCGGCGTTCAGGATCTTCAACTCCTGGCGCATTCGGAGTGCCGCGCGCGCAGCCAGCTTCGCGTCGTTCGCCACGCCTTGGCTGCGCACGTTGCCCCACACGGCCATGACCGCGTCGCCGATGAATTTATCGAGCGTTCCGTTGTTCTCGAACACCGCCGCCGTCATTCTGCTGAGGTATTCGTTGAGCTGGGAGACGAGCGCCTCGGGATCGGCGTTCTCCGTCAGACTGGTAAACCCGATGATGTCGGAAAACAAAACCGTCGCCGGGATGCGGACGCCCTTCAGGCTGCTGTAAAAGCCTCCGGGGTTATCGAGGATTTCCTTGACCAGATTTTTCGAGACGTAGCGCTCGAGGGTGCGCCGGGTCCGCAGTTTTTCCAAACGTTCGAGGAGGTATTCGTAGCCTAACGAAAAAAGACCGCTGAGGAGGAACGCCGCCAGCACCGGAACGGTAATCAGGAGCAGTCCCGTCCGATCGTAGGCCATCCGGGCGGTGGCGAAATAGGCTGCGGTGATGCCGGTGAGAAGTAGCAGCGCGCTCACGGGTCGCCGCACGAAGGCGATCAGCAGCCAGGCGACGAGCCCCGCCGTCGCCACCAACAGAAAATTCACCCGCGACGACGTGGACCAGAGGAACTGGTGCTCCATCGCGGCGGCCATCGCCTCCAGATGGAGCTTGGGCCCGGGGCGATTGGGCTCGAGTGGGGTGTTGACGAAGTCGTGCAGGATTTGGGCGGAGGCGCCCACCACCACCACCTTGTCTTTGAAGAACGCCCCGTCGTCGTAGTTGGCGTGCCAAAATTTCTCGTCGAAAACTTCGTAGAGCTGCCGCGGCTCATAGGCCTCGTTGGCGCTAAAGCGAATCTGATACGCCTGCTGCCCGTGGGGCACATCCTGCGTCCGGCCGAGTTGCATCAAGCCTCGGGCGGCAAAGGAATAGTAGACCGGCTCGCCCGGCATCGACGGTTGCCCGGCGAGTTGGCGGTCGGTCAAAGTGTAGGGAATGGTGCGGGTCTTTTGGTCGAGCGGATCGGGAAAAAAATTGACGTAACCGACGCGCGGATCTTCCAAGGCGGGCGGTGGAATCAAGACACTATTCGGCTCCGTAATCTGCCTGCTGACGGCATCGAAGTTGGCCGCCAGCACCACCTTTCCGCGGTAGCGGTCGAGCGCGACGTGAAAAGCGGCATCGCCGTCGTTAGGCGGATTGAAGACAAGGTCGAACATGACCAGCCGCGCGTCGGCCGCGAAAAGGCGATCGAGCAGCAACGCCCAGACTTCGCGCGACCAGGGGAACGGTCGCTCCGACATCAGTTGCATGGCCCGGTTGCCTTCCAGTTCTCCCGGGACGGGAGGCGGCAGTTGGAGGGTGTTTTGGTCGATTCCGAGAAAGACAAAGTTGTCCTGCGTCGGCGTTTTCCGGCCCTCGCTTTGCAGGAAATCCTCAAACCGCTTCTGACCCGACCAAACCGCCGAGACAAACGGAATGTCCGCCGCCAGATGGAGCAGCAGAACAAGCCCGGTCCAGAAAGAGCAAATCGCCCCGAGGATGAGGTAGCGGTGTCGTCCGAGCCAGTGCACCGGACCACACTAGGAAATCTTCCGTTGCGGGCCAATTCCAAATTAGGCTGGCCGAGTGCGCCCCAGCCCCGCTCACAGCGCGCCCTGGTCTTACTGCGTATCAACCGCGTAGAGATAGCACTGGGCTTCGAACTGCGCGGTATAGGGGCCGGCGGTCCCGAAGTAGAGCGAATTCCCGGTGGCGTCGTATTTCATCAGGTAATAGCAGACGATGGTCATGCCGAATTCGACCGGCAGCGTCTCCGACCATTGCAGGTTCGCGTCCTTGTCGTAACCCTGGATTTGCGCCGGGATGCCAAAGTTAGGCTGGTATTGCAGGACGAGCTGATTCGCGTCCGGCCTCACGGTCAGATTGGAGGTGAGCCCGCCGATCGTTTTTGAATAGAGGACCTGTCCAGTCGGCGAGATAGCGTGGAACTTCGCCGCGGTGGTGGTGAAATAGGTGCGACCATCCGACGCGACCGCGGCCTCGACCTGGGGTTGGCCGCCAAACTGCGTCAGGTTCTGCGACCAGATCACGCCGCTGTTTGCGTCGCGCATCTCGATATTCGAGGGGCGAAAGAGGGCTACGTTTCCGTTCGGGATCGCATCCGGAAAAATGCCGACACCATCGTTGACCCGCCAGAATAACCCGCCGCCAAGATGGAGCGCGTTCAGGCCGCCGAGGACATCGGGATCTCCGGTCACGCTGTAGGCCGACCAAAAATAGGCGTTGTTCGCGCCAAACTTCACTTCCTGTGCGGTGAAAGCACCGTCGAGATAATATTTCCCGCCACTCCAGATCAGCTGACCCGTCGGCGAGAGAATGAACGCGCCGATTACGGCTTGCGACCAGCGGCTGTTATCCACGGCATAGACGTTGCCATCCGGTCCCACGCTCGGGCCGGCGGTGAGCGGGGTCGTGATTGGAAAAGTCCAGACAACCGCGCCGTCGACCGCCGAGAGCGATTGCACGCCGCCCCCGCCCCCGACGACGAGATTGCCATTCTGCAGTATGCCGAGGGACCCGGAAATGCCGCCCGCTGGCGAGACCACCCAGCGCAGGCTGCCGTCGGGATTGACCGCGTAGATGTGACCGAAATTTCCCATCGCGTAAATCGTCCCATCCGGAGCGACGATCGGCCTAGCGGGGACATATTGATCGGGCAATTTCACCCGCCACTTGAAGCGGCCGGTGAGCGCTTCCCGCGTCAGCACGGTCATGCGTGCTTTGATTGGGCGGAGCCCTCGCTGACCGGGTTTCACCGCCACGGGTGCTTTCCCCAGGGCGGCGGCCTCCGGCACATAGCACTCGATCAAACTATCGTCCCAATGAGCGATTGCCGCGGGCAATCCGCCGATCGTGACCTTCCCCGGGATCGCGCCAAAGCCCGGTCCGCGCAGCCTGACGAAGCTCGAGCGATTTTGCTCCGGTGGGTCCACGGTGAAAGCCTGCGCCGCAGCAATGGCGAGACCTGAGATTGTAAGGACGGTGAGAAAAACTCGAGCCGCTTTATTCATTTCACGAATGTTGTAAGCGACGCGGGCCACGGACAACCTCGCAATGGTAACGCCATTGTAACTTGCTGATTCGAACGTGAAAGTTTCCGTTGCCGGCCAATTCCCAACTAAGCTGCGCGAGTGCGCGACGAATTGCTTTGCCCCAGCTGCCGCCTCCCGCTCGATCAGGTACGGATGGAGCACGGTATCTTTTGGGCCTGCTCGCAATGCTGCGGCCGCGCGCTGAGCGTGGAGTTGCTGCGCCGCACTTTTTCCAGGGAATCGGTTAACGCCTTTTGGAGCCGCGTGATCGGCGAACTCGGGACGCCGGGTCGAAATTGTCCCTGCTGCGAACGTTCGATGACCGAAGTGGTGCTGGCCGGGGCTCCGGAGAGTTCGCGAATCGATGTTTGCCGCCTTTGCCATTTCGTCTGGTTCGATGCCGGCGAAATTGCCGAATTGACGCCGCTGGATCCCGCCTCCGAAGTTTCGCCGGAGGCGCGGCGGGCTCGGGCTTATGTTGAAATCCAGCGGCTGGCGCGCGCCGCGGAGGGACGCGACATTGATGGCGCGCTGGTCGATGCCTGGTGGAAAAAGGTGATCCGGGCCTTCGGATTGTATATCCCCGGGTAGATAGCCTCAGAAAACCAGTTGTCATTCCGGCCGCTCTGCCTATTTTCCCAGCCCGACGTTTTACCCCAAACGTCGCCCGCACTGCCCACCTGATCCCGTTTTGGGATCGAATCAGCGAATGAGGTCGGGCAGCGCATAAATAAATAACAGTTCGCTGAAACAGGAATCCCGAAGTGATTCGGGAATAACAACATGCCAAGAGCCACTAACGCGCCCGCCAGCCGGGAGCGCCGCAAACGCGTCCTCGACACCACCAAGGGATACCGGGGCCGCCGATCGAAACTCTTCCGCTACGCGAAAGACGCGCAGATGAAGGCCAAGTATTGGGCCTACCGCGATCGCAAGACGCGCAAGCGCAACTTCCGCATGCTTTGGGTGCAGCGTCTGAACGCCGCCGCCCGCGCCGAAGGCCTCACCTACAGCCGTTTCGCCGAGGGACTGAAAGCCGCCGGCATCGGCCTTGATCGCAAGATCCTCGCCGACCTCGCCGTGACCGACGCCGTTGCCTTCAAGGGCATCATCGAACAGGTGAAGAGCGCGCTCGAGAAGAAGTCGAGCGAAGGGCCGAAAAAAGCGGCGGCCTAGCCTTGTAGCGTGCGCTGTCTCAGCGCATGAACGCGTGGTCCGCTGAGAAAGTGGACCCTACGGAAATGCACCCGCTCGAAGAACTACGCGAAGCTGCTTTCGCGGACGTCGCCGCCGCGGCCGACGAGATTGCGCTCGACGCCGTCCGTGTCCGCTACCTCGGCCGGAGCGGCAGCATCGCGGCTTGGGGCGAGCAGATGAAAACCCTTTCCAAAGAGGAAAGACCGGCCGTCGGGAAGCTGCTCAACCAAGTCCGTGGCGCCCTCACCTCTGCCCTCGAGGAAGCTGGAGAAAAGCTTCGTAGCGCGAGGGAAGCAGCCGCCCTGAACGAGATCGATATTTCCCTGCCCGGCACCCCTAACGAGATCGGCGCGCTCCATCCGCTTACCCAGATGCTTGACCGCGCCATCGGCATCTTTCGCCGGATGGGTTTCGCCCTCGCCGAAGGGCCGGACGTGGAGGACGAATGGCATTGTTTCGACGCGCTCAACACTGCGCCCGATCATCCGGCCCGCAACGAGCAGGATACTTTCTTTTTGCCCGATGGCCGCCTGCTCCGCACCCACACCTCCACCGTGCAGATCCGCACCATGGAATCGGCCCCGCCGCCGATTCGCGTCATCGCGCCCGGCGCCGCCTTCCGGCGCGACGAAGTGGACGCAACCCATAGCGCGCAATTTCACCAGATCGAAGGCCTCTATGTCGACGAACGCGTCAGCGTCGCCGACCTGAAAGGCACCCTCGAATATTTCCTACGTGAACTTTTCGGGCCCGACACCGCCGTTCGTTTCCGGCCGCACTATTTTCCTTTCACCGAGCCAAGCTTCGAGATCGACGTGAAATCCAAAGCGCTGAAAAGCGGCGAGAAATGGATCGAAGTGGCCGGCTGCGGGATGGTCCATCCTGCGGTCTACGAGGAAGTAAATCGCGCTCGCGGCGACACCGCCTACGATCCGGAAAAGTGGACCGGATTCGCCTTCGGCCTCGGGATGGACCGTCTCGCCATGATCCTTTTCGATATCCCGGACATCCGGCTTTTCGCGCAGAACGACCTGCGTTTCCTGGGGCAATTTTCGCGATGAAGGCCCGCCCCATCTGTCATCCCGATCCGGCGCAGCGCGGGGAGGGACCCCGCAGTCGCAGGCGCGATGACCGATCTACCGGCGAACGTCGCTCACCGTTAGAGAGATCCCTCTCCTCCCTGCGGCGGATCGGGATGACAAGCGAGGCCGCGCGATGAAATTTTCGCTCAACTGGCTGCGCGAATTCGTCGAGCTGCCTAACGACACCGCAAAGCTCGCCGACCTCCTCACCCTCGCCGGCGTCGAGATCGAAGGCATCGAAGAGCGAGGCGCGAATTTCGCCCACGTCCTCGTCGCGCAAATCACCGCCTCGGAGCAGCATCCGAACGCCGATCGCCTCAGCGTCTGCCAGGTCGATGACGGCAGCGGCCAGCCGCGCCAGATCGTCTGCGGGGCGAAGAATTACAAAGTCGGCGACAAGGTGCCGCTAGCCCAGCCGGGTGCGGTGCTGCCGGGTGATTTCAAAATCAAGGCGAGCAAGCTGCGCGGCGTCGAATCGCAAGGGATGCTTTGCAGCGCGAAAGAACTCGGCCTCGCGGAGGACGCCGCCGGTCTCCTCATCCTTTCTCCGGAAGCGCGCATCGGCGTGCCGATCGGCGAACTTTTCCCTAACGAAACCATCCTCGACGTCGAGATCACGCCCAACCGCGCCGATCTGCTCAGCCATTACGGCCTCGCCCGCGAGATCGCCGCTTTGGTTGTAGGGCGGGCGCCCCGCCTGCCCAGTTTCAATATCACGACGGTCGAGGCATCAAACGCGGCAGGCGGAGCGCACGCCCTACAAATCTCTGCCCCTAACGAGTGTCCGTTTTACTCCGCGCGCAGAATCGAGAACATCACCGTCGGATCGAGCCCGGATTGGTTGCGCGCCAAACTGGAAGCGGTCGGGCTGCGCGCGATCAACAACATCGTCGATATCACCAATTTCGTGATGCTGGAACTGGGCCAGCCGCTGCACGCCTTCGATGCCGACAAACTTGAGGGCGGAATCAACGTCCGTTTGGCTCAGCCTAACGAGAAATTTCTCGCCCTTGACGGCCGCACCTACAATCTCTCTTCGAGAAATCTGCTTATCGCCGATGCGGCCCGCGGTGTCGCGATCGGTGGCGTGATGGGCGGCGAAGATACCGGTGTGTCCAGTTCCACGCGCCATCTGCTGCTCGAGAGCGCCTACTTCCTGCCTTCCAGTATTCGCCGCACCGCCCGCGAGCTGAATCTGCCGAGCGACGCGAGCTATCGCTTCGAGCGCGGGGTCGATCCCGAAATAGTCCTGCGCGCTTCCGAACGTGCCGCGCAATTGATCCGCGAGATTGCCGGCGGACAACCGGCTAGCGAGACGATCACCGCCGGGATTTTGCCGGCGCCGCCAGCCGGCTTTAGCCTCCGTTACGCGCGATGCAACGAGCTGATCGGAGCGACCGTCCCGCCCGCGGCAGCAGATCGCATCTTGGAAGGTTTCGGGTTGCACAAACTCGGCGGGACGGAGGAGCAATCAAGCTGGCGCATTCCGAGCTATCGCTCCGATCTGCAGCGCGAAGTCGATCTGATCGAGGAAGTCGTTCGCGTCTTCGGAATCAGCCGAATCACGGGCGCGGATCGCAGCCGTTTCACCCCGGTGTCTTCCGCGGATCGCCGTTACGATTTCGAAATGCAGTTGCGCCAGCGTCTGGTGGCGCGTGGGTTTTCGGAAGCGCGCACCTCCGCGCTGGTCGGTCGGCAGACGTTAGGCTCGGGCTTTGCCCAGGCTGCGGTCGAGTTGCGCAATCCGCTCAGCGAAGATCACGTCGCGCTCCGGCCGAGTCTGATTCCGGGCTTGCTCGGAGCACTCGAGCGCAATCTGCGGGCGGGCGCGAAAGGCGTCCGTCTCTTCGAAGTCGGGCGCGTCTTTCTGCCGTCTCACGGCAAAGAAATTCGCCGACTGGCGCTGCTCCTCTGCGGCGCCGCCGCCGGCCAGGCCGATTGGCGCGGCGGGAAAGCTCGGCTCTTGGACCTCTACGATCTCCGCGGCGCGCTGGAGGCGGTCGGGCTGGGGGAGGTCGCGCTGCGGCGGGTCGAGCGCGCGGAGTTCGCGCTCGCAACCGAGGTGACGATGGCCGGAAAATCCTGCGGTTTTGCCGGACAGCTGGTTTCCGGCCAGGCCACCGCGAGCGCGCCCATCTTCGTGGTTGAGATCGATCTGCCTAACGAATTGGAAGTTGCGACCAAGGCGCGGAAATTTCGCGATCTGCAACGCTTCCCCGCGATCAGTCGCGACATCGCGCTGATCGCCCCGGCGCGATTGAGCCACGATGAAATCCTCCAAACCATCCAGGGTGCGAAGGAACCGCTCCTGGCCACGATCGAGTTGTTCGATCTTTTCGATGGCAAAGGGGCCGAGCAGATCGGCGCGGGCCGCAAATCGCTCGCCTATTCGTTGACATATCTGGACAAAAACAGGACACTCACTTCCGACGAAGTAAGTGCGGCCCACGACCGGATTCGCGCGCGACTGAAAGGCGAGTTGGACGTGGAACTGCGCGAGTAGTTCTTTGAGATTTCGGGAGCAGTCGATTGAGAGTTGAAGGTTCAAAGACCTTCTCGTGTCTACTTTCAGCTCTCTATCGACGACTTTCGAAAAATTTACCCTGCGGTGTTCGAGATTACAGGTGTGAATCCCGGACCGATATTGTTAGCATAGGGGGCTAGGTCGTTAGGAGAAGATGGCATGCCTTCATTGGAAGTCAGACGCTCCGACGACGGTCACCCGCCCGTTACCAGAAGGGAACGGGAAATCCGCCTAAACGGCATCAGTGGGGTAATAATTTGCGGCGCCTGGGTCAGCGATGAGCCGGGCGCTTTTTTTGGACGTATAGGAAAATCAAACGACGAATGTTGTAGCCGGGGACGCTGTCCCCGGCCGGCTGTAGCCCCAAAAACGTTCGGGGGCTGTCTACAGCGCATCCCGCACAGAGCACAACCGAAAATGACCCTGGCCCATTGCTCCAGACTCCCTGCCATGGAGGCCGCGGCGCGGCGTCCATGCCAATCCGCCGAAACGAATCTTCTTTTTTCGTTTTTATGGTTGACTGGGACAATCTCGGGCGCGCATGATCGGTTCATCATGAAATTGACCTTCGCCAGCACACACACACTGCTCGCAGTGTGCGTTTCATCGGTCGCGTTGATTCTTAGCAGCGCGTTTTGCGTCGCCGACACCCCTCCTCCCGACATTGAGGCGCCAATGCCTGCTAATGAGGAGACGCTAAAAACAGATTTCCAGCCTCCCGATGGTAACATCCTGCACCGGTATCGCTTCGTGCCTCCCAATGCCTTACCCGGTCAACGGCTCCCGACGGTGCTGATGTTTCCGCCCGACGTATTCTACCTGGAATACGGCGACCACGGCGTGCCCAGCGAGCGCGTGGCGACTCGTGATCTTCAGCAAGCCGGCTTCCTCGTCTTTCAGGTTGATCACCGTCTGGCCCCGCCCAACAAGCTGCCCGGTCAGACGAGTACCGGCCGGGCGCCCCAGCAGACAGACGACGCCGAACGTCAGATTCTGGCCGCGCTCGACGACCCTCAATGCAACGGCAGCATCTACCTGGTCGGTGGCTCTGCCGGCGGATGTCTCGTCCTTTGGTGCGGGCTGGATTCTGCGAATAGCGCGGTCACGGGTTGGAATGACACGGTGCGGGCAAAAATCAAAGCGGTGGTCAGTCTTTCCGGTGTGACCGATCCCAGCAATTGGAATCATCCCGGCATCCCCGATCCTGATTACGAGGATTTCAAACTTCGAGTCGATAAGTACGTTGGTCTAACTTACCCGGCTTACAATTACGCGACTTTATACGCCGCTTCACCGGTCAGTTTAATCACCAACGGTGCGACAAGTAGCCCGCCGGTCAAGTTATTTGCGAGCCAGTACGATACCGTATCTTACGTTCAGGAAGATGAAATGTATACCGCACTTCAAGGTATTGGAGTCTCCGTGACGAAAACCTTCTTTTCAGGAAGCAGTAATCACGCTTACAAAAACTGGCATGTGATCAATCCTGACACTGGTAATTACGTGAGCTCAGACGTCATCGCTTTCTTTCAAAGCCATCCGTAACTCGTTCCTACCAATGAAGTCCTTGAATCTTCTCATCGTCGCTGCGCTGCTATTTGTAGCCGCGCAGCGGCAATCCCTTGCTGGGAGCGCCACTTGGGCAACCAATCCAATCAGCGGAGATTGGAACACGGCTGCCAATTGGACGCCCCAGACGGTGCCCAACACTTCGTCGGACATCGCGACTTTCGCGACCTCGAATCAGAGGCAAGTTGGCTTTTCCGCAATCACCGGGGTTGGGGAAATCACGTTCAACCCGGGGGCCGATGCGTTTACGATTATCTCTCAGCCAGGCGATCCTGTCACGCTCAGCGGTTCGGGCATTGTTAACAACTCAGGAAGGCTCCAGACCTTTCTCTGCGAAATCGATGACGGTTTTAATGGAGTTTTTTTCTTTAGGAATTCTGCGACCACGGGTAGCCTGACCAGCCTTGGCGGCTCGGAGGGAAGCACCTTTGTCTTTTACGACACATCCTCCGCAGGTTCAGCAGCCTTCGACCTCGGCGGCGGAACCGTCCAATCCGAGATCACCTTCTGGGATGCCTCGACCGCAGCGGATTCCACGATCAATGTCACGCAAGGTGCAATTAACTTTTTCGGCGCCTCCACGGCGGCCAATGCGCACATGACCGTGAGCGGGTATTCGATCCTCTTCTTTCTCGAGGATGCCCGTGGCGGCAATGCCGTGGCCACCTGCTTCGGCGGAAAGTACTTTGGAAATAACATCTCCTTCGCAGACTACGCCACGGCCGAAGAAGGCACCTACACGGTGGTCGGGGCGAGCGCGGCTGGGGAGTTTGGCAGCTTCGTCGAATTCCTCGGCAACGCGACGGCGGACCGTGCCACTTTTGTCATCAACGGTGGCATGGGCGCAGGCCTGGAGGGCACGAGCCTGATGTTCATCGACACCACCACCGCCGCGGCGGCCCACATCACCGCCAACGGCGGGATCGATGGGTCTGACGGCGGCGCGGTCATCTTTACCAAGAAGTCGATAGGCGGCACGGCCAGTCTCACCTTGAAGGGGAATAGTGAGTTGGACATTAGCACCCACACAG
>JALYOR010000151.1 GCA_030856765.1 Verrucomicrobiota bacterium
ACCTTGGGCACGAGCAGACCATCAGCTTTTTGCCATGCTTCAAAGACGATCGCGTGCGGTTCGAGTTCCTCGACGGCGCGACCCTTTCGCATTGCCGGGTAGGTGACGATGTAAGAGACGAGCTTCAGTTGGTTCGTTTCCGGGTCGGAATAGGCGACATAATAATCATTCGGCGTGTCGCCCGTCTTTTTGGCGAAGGTGATTTTGGCCACGTCGTATTCCTTCCCTTGAAACATCTTCTTGCCTAACGATTCCTGCTTTGCCCCCGTATCGGCGAAGACAAACGGCATCCCAAAAAAATAGAACGGGGTGGTCATATAAAACCGCGGCGGAGTCCCACCCAATGCGTCGAGCCCGGGTTTGACCCAAACCTCGCCGCCGCTGCTGCCCAGCGTGTATTTGTCGGCTGTGATCAAGCCCGACCGGCTCTGTAAATCGAAGAGCTGATGATCCTTTTTCTCGCCCTTGGCCGATTTCCAAGCCGAGTCGTATTCGACTCCGGCGAAGCTCCGCCACTTGGTGAGTCCGCCGTGAGCGTCTAGGACACGATCCAGTTGCGCGAAGGCCGGGGTTGCCAAGGCGACGAGGGAAAGGGCGAGCCCACGGAGAAAATAATTCTTCATCCAATCTGCATAGCCTATCGTCGGGAAGTCTCAACCTGACGCATGAGTCACCGCACGGAAGCAAACCTCGAGTTGAAGCAAGGCGGGGGTGTCATCGCCCGCTTTGCGCCCCATCTCCCGATTTCCCCGCAAACGCCCATCGTCTCGCTAGGTGAAGGTGGGACGCCTTTGATCTACTCGCCACGATTGAGCGCGGCGCTCGGTCGTGGATGCGAGGTTTATGTAAAAAACGAGGGATCAAATCCGACCGGATCATTCAAGGATCGCGGCATGACGGTGGCCGTCTCCAAAGCGAAAGAGCGCGGGGCGGAGACCCTGATCTGCGCTTCAACTGGCAACACCTCCGCTTCCGCCGCGGCCTACGCGGCTCGCGCGGGAATGCGTTGCGCGGTGGTCCTGCCCGCCGGCAAAATCGCGAGCGGAAAAATGGTCCAGGCCTTCGCCTACGGCGCGCATGTGGTCGCGATCGAAGGCAATTTCGATCAGGCTTTGGAGATCGTTAGGGCGCTGGGCCAACGACCGGACTTTGCGATCGTCAACTCGATCAATCCCGATCGAATCGCCGGGCAAAAAACCGCCGCCTTCGAAGTGGTGGAAGATCTGAGTGACGCGCCGGACTTCCATTTGCTGCCGGTGGGGAACGCCGGCAACATCACCGCCTATTGGGCCGGGTACGGCGAGTATTTTGAGATGGGAAAGGCCGCGCAGAGGCCGCGGATGATCGGATTCCAGGCGGCGGGTGCAGCGCCGATTTATCATGGAGAGATTGTCGTTAGGCCGGAAACGGTTGCGACCGCGATCCGGATTGGAAATCTCGCCAGTTGGTCGGAGGCGAATCGGGCCATCGCGGAGTCCGGTGGAATGATCGATATCGTTAGCGACGAGGAGATCCTCGGTGCCCAGCGCTGGCTGGCGAGGAGCGAGGGGATTTTCGTCGAGCCCGCGAGCGCGGCTCCGATCGCGGGCTTGCTCCGGGCGGCAGCGGCCGGGACGAGAGAGGGTTTCACCGCCGACGCGATTCCAGACGGCAGTCGGATCGTTTGCACCGTGACCGGGCATGGTCTGAAAGATCCGGAAGCGATCGTTTCCGGGATCGCTCCAGCGCCCCCGGTCGCGCCTAACGGGTCGGAAGTTTTACGAGCGTTGACAGCGGCCCGGAGTTGACACTGCCAGCAGAATGGAGAAAACGGGGCGGCGCGCGGCATCATGGGATTGATTGTTCAAAAATACGGCGGGACTTCGGTCGGGACGGCCGAACGCATCCGGCGTGTGGCCGAGCGGCTACTCGCCACCAAGAAGGCCGGCCATGATGTGGTCGCGGTCGTTTCGGCGATGGCCGGGGTGACTGATGGCCTAATCAAATTGGCTCGCGAAATTTCGCCCCAGCCGACCGAGCGCGAGATGGATGCGCTCCTCGCGACTGGCGAACAAAGTGCGAGCGCCCTAACCGCGATGGCGGTGAACGCGCTAGGGGGCAAAGCTGTTTCCCTGAGCGGTGCGGCGGCTGGAATCGTGACCGACGGCGTCCATACCAAGGCCAAGATTTCCCACATCTCGCCCCGCCAAATCAACGAGCTCCTTTCCGAGGATTACATCGTGATTGTCGCCGGATTCCAGGGACAGAGTCCGCAAGGCGCGCTGACGACGTTAGGCCGGGGTGGCTCGGACCTGACCGCGATCGCGCTCGCCGCCGCTCTGAAGGCCGACGACTGCCAGATCTTTACCGACGTCGATGGAGTGCACACCTGCGATCCGCGGGTGGTGCCCGAGGCGAGCAAGATCGACGAGATTGCCTACGACGAGTTACTCGAAATGGCCGGAGCCGGCTCCAAGGTGATGCAGTCGCGCGCGGTCGAGTTTGCGAAAAAATTCGGGGTCGATTTCGAAGTTCGCTCCAGTCTGAAAGATGAGCCGGGAACGAAGGCGAAAGCCGCACCCAGCAACATGGAAGACGTGGTTGTGCGCGGAGTGAGCCTGGAACGCAATCAAGCCAAGGTCACGATCCGCGGCGTGCCTGACCGACCCGGATGCGCCGGGCAAATCTTTTCGGCTATTTCGGCGGCTAATCTGAGCGTCGACATGATCGTGCAAAACGCCTCCAGCACCGGCACGACGGATATGTCCTTCACCCTGTCGAAGGACGATTTCGCGCTTGCCGAGAAAATGCTCGAACCGCTCGTTCCGCAAATTGGCGCCGACGCCATGACCGCCACGACCGGGGTCGCGAAGCTAAGTGTGGTCGGCATCGGCATGCGCTCGCACGCCGGAGTGGCTTCGCGGTTTTTCGCCTGTCTCGGCGAAGCCGGCGTGAACATTCAGTTGATCTCCACCTCGGAGATCAAGATCGCCGTCGTAATCGACGAAACGGAGCTGGAACGAGCCGCCCAGGCGGTCCATGCCGCCTTTGGTTTGGCCGCGCCGAGAATGACCGCCCGTCCGTCCGCCTAACGACGGCCTACTTGACCGGGACGACGTAAAATTCCGCGATGCGGCTGACCCGCATTTTCCAGCCGAAGACGCTCTTGAAGATCGCGACGGCCGGATGATCGGCCTGGCCGCCATAGTGCTCATCCTTGTTTCCGAGCTTCCATTTGGTGCCGTCCTCCAGAGCGATGATCTGGCCCGGGCCAACGCCGTTCCAGACGCCATCGATGCGGCTCACGATGAAATCCAACTTGGTGCGAGATTCACGCAGAGCAGCCTTCTTTTCCGCTTTCTCGCGGAAGCCCTGCAGCCAGGCATTGAGCTTC
>JALYOR010000154.1 GCA_030856765.1 Verrucomicrobiota bacterium
CCAGGACGTAGTCGGCGCGGAGGTCGGGATGGAGGTCGCGCCGGAAGGTGTCGGCGTGCTCGGGGCCGAAGTCGGCCTCGATGCCGCGCAGGGCGAGGTTCATGACGGCGAGGCGGCAGGCGCGATAAAAGGTGGAAGTTGAAAGGCCAAAGTTGAAAGATCCAACCGCTTGTTTCGCTTCGAAGCCGAGGTTCGCGGTGGAGTTGTTTTTCGAGGAGGAGCGGGCGCGCGGCATTGGCGGAACAGAAAACCTGAAAGCTGAAACGCTGACAAGCTGAAAAGGGCAGCGGGACACCGCGGGTTCTTCGTTATGATTGCTGGGTCATGCCGTTAGTCGACCATTCGCACCCCTTCCGCGGCGGTGCGCTGCACGTAAAGATCGCTCAGCCGCCGGGTCATCGCGCCGATCTTCCCGTCGCCGATGGCGCGCCCATCGATTGCGGTGACACCGGCCAGTTCGCCCATCGTGCCGGTGCAGAAGACTTCATCGGCTGAGTAGAAGTCCTCGATCGTCAGGTCGGACTCGGTGCACGGGATTTTCTCGGCCGCGCAAATCTGTAAGACCGTGGCGCGGGTGATCCCTTCCGGACAGGCGCGAAGGTAGCTGGTCGCGAGATTGCCTTGCCTCACGAGAAAGAGATGGGTTGCGTTCGTCTCCGCCACGAAGCCCTGCAAGTCGAGCAGGATGGCGTCGTCGGCGCCGGCGGCGTTCGCTTCGATCTTGGCCAGGATCGAGTTGAGCAAATTGGCGTGGTGAATCTGCGGGTCGAGAATCTCCGGCGGCGGGCGGCGCATCTTGCTTACGATCAAACTAAGACCGCTCCGGTCGTAAACGGGCGCTTTATGTTCTGCGAGCACAACCAAAGTCGGCCCCGATTGATTAAGGCGCGGGTCCATTCCGGAGGTGATCTTGACCCCGCGGCTGAGGGTGAGGCGAATGTGCACTCCATCGCGCATCTGGTTGGCCGCGAGGGTGAGCTTGATCTGGTCGATTATCTTCTCATTCGGCGGGATCTCCGCGAAGGAAAGCGCCTTGGCGGAGCGCCGGAGACGCTCGAGGTGCTCGCGCAGCTTGAAGATGCGACCATCGTAAAGTCGCAACCCTTCCCAGACCGCGTCGCCACCCTGCACCGCAGAGTCGAACGGGCTCACTCCCGCTTCGTCGCGGTGTACGAGTCGACCGTTGATGTTCACGATCAGGTCGCGGTTCTTCTCGTTAAATTGTTGCAGCATTGATTTTCGGATTTTTCATCCGCCCCCAACTGTTTAGCATAACGGACGCACTTATGAACGCTCGTCCTTTGCTGCTCTCACTCCTCTTCACACCGGCGCTTTTCGCGGCGGACGCGCTCACTCCGCCCGATAGCCTCATGCTCGACGGCGTCCCGCCCATCCCGAGCGAGATCGCCGACCAGGTCGGGCGTTATACCGAGAGTCGCGCGGCGGCTTTTCTCGACTGGCATCCGAGCAAAGCGGAGATGCTCATCCTGACGCGCTTCGGCGACACCAATCAGGTGCACCTCGTCACCCAACCGGGTGGCGCGCGAACGCAGCTCACCTTTTTTTCCGATCGGATCAACGACGCGAGTTTCGATCCGAAAGCCGGCGCGTTTTTCCTGTTCTCGAAGAGCGCGGGCGGGAATGAGTTCAACCAGAACTATCGCTACGACTTCGCGACCGGCGAGGTGACGCTCCTGACCGATGGGAAATCACGCAACTCCACGCCGACCTGGAGCGATGATGGCGTGCGCGTCGCCTACACCTCGACCCGGCGCAACGGCGCCGATACTGACATATATCTCGAATCGCCTAACGACCCCAAGGCGGACAAGCTTCTCGCGGAAGTGAAAGGCGGCGGTTGGGAGATCGCTGATTGGTCGCCGGACGGGACCAAGCTGCTCGTGCTCGAAGGCATTTCGATCAACGAAAGCTACCTCTGGCTTTTCGATACCAAGACGGGGGCGAAGACGGAGCTGATGCTGCGGCCGGCGGCGGAGGCGGAGAAGATTTCCTACTCCCAGGCGCGCTTCTCGAAAGACGGCAAAGGCATTTTCGTCACGACCGATCGCGATTCGGAGTTTCAGCGCCTCGCCTACATCGATCTCGCGAGCAAGGCGCACACCTATCTGGTTCCCGAGGCGAAATGGGACGTCGACGACTGGGACTTGAGCGATGACGGCGGGCACATCGCCTTCACTTTGAATGAGAACGGCATTTCTTCTCTGCATCTCGTCGAAGTGGCGATGCGCGATGGCAAAATGACGGCCACACCGCAGCCCGATCCGACCTTTGATCCGCCGCTTTCGACCTCGATCATCTCCGGGCTCAAATGGCATCCCGATGCGCAGCAAAAGCTGCTCGCCTTCAACGTGAACGGCGCGCGCTCCCCCTCGGACGTTTACACCTGGTCGATGGCGGGCGGGAAGAACGTCGCAACCCGCTGGACGACGAGCGAGACCGGAGGCATCCCGGCGGAACGCTTTGTCGAACCGAAGCTGATCACTTGGAAATCCTTCGATGGAAAAGAGATCAGCGGCTTTCTCTACCAGCCCGACGCGAAAAAGTTTCCCGGCCCGCGCCCCGTGATCGTGAACATCCACGGCGGTCCTGAGTCGCAGGCGCGTCCCGGTTTCGCCGGCCGGAACAATTACCTCTTGAACGAGCTCGGGTGCGCGATGATTTTGCCTAACGTTCGCGGCTCGGCCGGCTACGGGAAGTCGTATCTCCTGCTCGATAATGGCTTCAAGCGCGAGGATTCCTACAAGGACATCTCGGCCCTGCTCGACTGGATCAAAACGCAGCCGCAACTCGATGCCGGCCGCGTGATGGCCTACGGCGGATCGTATGGCGGCTTCATGGTCCTCGAAGTGGCGACGAATTACGCCGATCGAATTCGCTGCGCGATCGATATCGTCGGGATTTCCAATCTCGCCACCTTTTTGAAAAACACCGAAAGCTATCGTCGTGACCTGCGCCGGGTCGAGTACGGCGATGAACGCGATCCGAAGATGGCGGCCTTTATGGAAAGAATCGCGGCGCTGAACAACGCCGAGAAAATCACCAAGCCGCTCTTCGTGGTCCAAGGCGCGAATGACCCGCGCGTGCCGAAATCAGAAGCGGAACAGATCGTGGCGACGCTCAAGAAACAGAAGACGCCCGTCTGGTATATGCTCGGGAAGGACGAAGGGCACGGCTTTGGTAAAAAGAAGAATGCCGACTATTTGTTCTACGCGACGGTCCAATTCATCCGCGATTACCTATTGAAATAGCGGCAACGTTGTAGCCGGGGTCGCTGACCCCGGTCGCACCCGGGATAGGTATCGAATCGCTCGTGGGGGAGTCCGGGGACAGCGTCCCCGGCTACAACGACGCCGCTAACGCAAACAATGCACCCGCAACCGGTCGTACGATTCCCGGCAGCGCGCTTCCACGGCGCGCAATCGCTCCGGTACTGCGACGGGCTGCGATCGATACGGCGCAAACCCGGTCGAAGCCGCCACTTCGCCATACCAATGTTTTGCCCAGATGCCGTCCGTTTCACGCAATCCCGACGGCCAGGAAAGCATCGCGGAATCGAACTCAATGCCGAGCGCGTCGCAGAGAAGGCGCAAGATGCCCTCGGGATTCTGCAGTACGTCGCGCGCATCGATGACTGGAGGAACGGAGCCACCCTGACCACGGACAAATTCAAAAATCTCCGCTTGCTGGGGAAAGCCGAGATCTTCCGCGCTTGGGTCTTCGTTCTTCTTCAGGTAGGAGATGATCACTTCCGCGGGATCGCGGATGAGAAAGCAATTCGTTAGGCTGGCCAGCCAGTCGCGCTCGATCTCAGGGAGCAAATGATGAGTCATCTGCTTCTGGTAAAAGACCCTAATGTGGGAGGGGCCTTGGAAAGCC
>JALYOR010000184.1 GCA_030856765.1 Verrucomicrobiota bacterium
GACGGGCCTGGTCGTCGACCGCACCGGGCACTTCTGGTGGGCCTTCGTTCTGGCGGCCGGTTTTATGGTTTTAGGCGGTCTCTCGTGGGTGGTTCTGACCGGTCAGCTGACTCGGGTGAACTGGCCCCGGGAAATTTGCGATGGGAATGAACTAAAACACCGCATGTAGAAGCGGACGGTCTGGATTGAATCGGCTCGTTGAGTTGCGCATTTCGCGGAAACAACGGGGCCCAGATAAGCTTCCCGGTGCCGCCGAAGTTTTCATGGGTCGACGCAATTTTTCGCTGAGCTGAACGACGCAGTGTCCAAAAGGGGGCCGGAGGATGCGGAGGGCTCGGGTCGATATTCGGGCGGCGATCAAGAAGGCGAAGGCGCGCTGGAGCTACCGCGGGCGCAGTTGCGGTGAAGAGTTTTCGGGTCGTTGTTTCGTGATGTTACGGATCTCGCTCTCGTCTTTGCTCATCTCTGGTCTCTTAGGTTTCTCAGTCTTGGGCGCGGCGGAAGCGCCTCCCGCAGCAGAGAAAAAGCCCGTCGTGAATGAGTATCACGGGACCAAGGTCACGGACGATTATCAGTGGCTGGAAGACGACGATGCTGCGGCGGTCAAGACGTGGTCGGCGTCGGAGAACAAGCGGACTCGCGCTTATCTCGACGGTCTGCCGAGCCGCGCCAAGATCGAAACTCGGCTCAAGGAATGGTATGCGGATGCGTCGCCAAGCTACTCCTCGCTTTCCACCCGGCCGGGGCTCTTGTTCGCGCTGAAAACGCAACCGCCCAAGCAACAGCCGATCCTGGTCACACTCAGCTCGGCCGGTGATCTGAAATCGGAGAAGGTGTTGCTCGATCCAAACGAGATGGACAGCAAAGGGACGACGACGATCGACTGGTTTGAACCTTCGCTGGATGGCAAGAAGGTCGCCGTTTCGATCTCGAAAGGTGGGAGCGAAGATGGCACCCTGCATTTCCACGAGGTCAGCACGGGCAAGGAACTAGGCGATTCTATCGCGCATGTGCAGTTTCCGACCGCCGGCGGGAGCGCGGCCTGGAGTGGCGATGGCAGTGGCGTCTACTACACCCGCTTCCCGCGCAAGGGCGAGCGGGCGGACGAAGATCTGAATTTTTATCAGCAGATCTATTTCCACAAACTCGGCACACCTGACAGCAAGGACGCTTACTCGCTCGGAAAAGAGTTCCCACGCATCGCGGAAATCCAGCTCGAGTCATCGCATGACGGCAAATATATCGTGGCTTCGGTGGCCAATGGCGACGGCGGCGATTTCGCCCATTACTTGTTAGGCCCGGAAAGCAAATGGACCCAGATCACGCAGTTCAGCGATCAGGTAAAGCTGGTGCGTCCCGGCCATGACGACGCGCTGTATCTTCTTTCCCGTGCCGGCGCGCCGCGGGGAAAGGTGCTGCGCATGCCGTTAGGCACGCCCGAGCTGAGCAAGGCGAGAGAGATTGTTCCCGCGGGTGAGGCCGTCGTGCAGCAGATCGAGCCGACGGCGACCGCGCTCTACGTGGGCGATTTGTTGGGCGGACCTTCCCAGATCCGGCGCTTCCAGTTGGATGGGAAAGGTGGCGAGACGATCGCTATCCCACCAATCTCCAGCGTGCAGGAAATGGCAGCGGAAAAGGATGGGACGCTTCTCTTTCGCAACCAGAGCTATACCGAGCCACCTGCGTGGTTCGCGATAAGAGCGGACCAGAAGGAGCCTCAAAAAACGGCGCTGGTCAGCGCCTCGCCGGTTTCGTTCTCCGACATCGAGGTGACGCGGGAATTTGCTCCCTCGAAGGACGGCACCAAGGTGCCGCTTAATATCGTGCGCAAGAAAGGCACGAAACTGGATGGGAACAATCCCACGCTGCTGTATGGGTACGGCGGCTACGGCATCAGCATGTCGCCCTCGTTCGATTTCACCCGGCGACTCTGGTTCGATCGTGGTGGTGTCTATGTCGTAGCCAATATCCGCGGCGGAGGCGAATTTGGCGAGGAATGGCACAAATCCGGTAACCTAACGAGCAAACAAAACGTCTTCGATGACTTTGCCGCCGCGGCGCAGTACTTGATCGGGAAGAAATACACGAGCGCTGACAAGCTTGCCCTAATGGGCGGAAGCAACGGCGGCCTGTTAATGGGCGCGTTGCTCACGCAGCATCCTGATCTGATGCGGGCGGTGGTGTCGTCGGTAGGCATTTACGACACGCTGCGGGTCGAGCTGGCTCCCAATGGCGCCTTTAACGTGACTGAGTTCGGAACGGTCAAGGACCCCGCGCAATTCAAAGCGCTCTATGATTACTCGCCCTACCACCATGTGACGGACGGCACGAAGTATCCGGCAGTCCTGATGATGACCGGCGCGAACGACGGTCGCGTTGCGCCTTATCACTCCCGCAAAATGACTGCGCGTCTGCAAGAAGCGAACAAATCGGAACATCCGATTCTCCTCCGTACCTCGACGAGCTCCGGACACGGTATCGGGACGGCGCTGAGCGAACGGATTCAACAGTTCGCCGATATCTATAGCTTTCTTTTCGCGCAGTTGGCGATGAAACCGGCGGACGATAAATAGAGTGTGAATCTTTCTCCGAAGTTCGAAGAAGCGCTCGTCTACGCAACGCGTGTGCATGGAGGACAGCTGCGCAAGAAGACACAGATCCCCTACATCGGGCATCTCCTCGGGGTCACGGCGATCGCGATGGAGTACGGCGCCGATGAGACGGAGGCGATCGGCGCGTTGTTGCATGACGCGGTCGAAGATTGCGGCGGGGCGGAACGTCAGCGCGAGATCGAGGAAAAGTTTGGTGAGGCGGTCGGCGAAATCGTGGCCGGTTGCACCGACACCGACCAGACCCCAAAACCGCCGTGGCGGGAGCGAAAAGAAAAATACATCGCGCACCTGAAATCGGCCTCGGACTCGACCCGGCTTGTCTCCGCTTCCGACAAACTGCACAACGCGCAGGCGATTGTGCACAGTTTGCGCGAGGACGGGGACGAAATCTGGTCCCGCTTTAAGAGCGGTAAAGAGGGCGCGCTTTGGTATTACCGGTCGTTAGTCGAGGCTTTCCGTGCGCATGGCCCCAGTTTGCTGATCGATGAACTCGATCGCGCAGTGACCGAAATGGAGCGCCTGGCCGCGAAGAAATAGAGCGCTTTTTTGCCCCGAAAGGACCAAAATCTGCTCCGCAAAAATCGGCGCGAAAATAATAATATTTTGCTTGCGGCACCGTTTGGATTGTCTTAATCGTTAAGTGTTCTGGGGGGAACAGCCGCCCTTCATACCCTTCGGGTGTGGGGGGCGGTATCTCAGAAAAACCGAATGCAATTCCGGCAGCTCGGCTCCTCCAAACCGAAACTCCGCCACGGACGAGGTGGGTGCTCGCAGGGCCGCGTCGGCGAGCGCACAAAATTCCGTGCGCCCGCCCCGGTTGCTGATCGAGTCCGTTGTTAGGGCAACGAGTTTCCGATCCGCTGTCTGATCAACTTGACGTCGTTCCGATCGATCGAGCCGTTGGCGTTGATATCTCCACGGAAGTTGTCCCCGTTGGTCGCCTGGCCGTTGTCGCCTCGGACGAGGTTGGAGTCAGCGACTGTCACCACGCGATCCGCGTCGACGTCGCCGACGAGCAGGCCGACCGTGGCCGAGGCGGAAGGGAGGGTGTTCGATTGGTCGTCGGTGATGCCGTTAAGGGTCACGGTCACTTCCTGCGCATCGCATTCCGCGGCTCGCAGATTTACGACGAAACGACGCGGATCCGTGCCGTCGATCGCGCTGCTGGCCACGCTGCCGCAACTCGTCGCGACGCTGGCGACACTGCTCAGATTATTGTTGAAGACAAACTCGACGGTGTAGTTGCCCTGCCGGCCACCGCTGCGGCTCTCGATGCCCGTCGGTCCCGTGAGGGGCAGGTCGATGGCAAAGCCGCCCTTCGCGGAATCGGCGCTCACGAGAGCTAGCCCGGCGGACGGCGGAGCCACACGCAAGTAGTAGACGTCTTCTTCGGAGTTGAAAGTGGCGGTATAGGCCACATGGCCGCCGCTGTTATCCGAAACGATGGTGATGTAGTCGCCCATCTTGTTTTGGTTCGGATATCCGAGAAACGGATTGAACGAATTGCTGACCGCGACGTTAGGCGCCCAGGTCACTCCGCCATCGCTGCTGTAGGAGTAATAGAGCTGTGAATCGGTGTTGTTGGCGGCGTTGCGGGTATCGAGCCAGACGCTGTCGATGCGACCGTTAGGCGCGACCGCCAGGGTACCGAACCAATGCCACTTGTTGTGGTTAACCGGGTCGTCATTCACCCGCACCGGGGCGCTGAAAGTCTGGCCGCCGTCGGTGCTGCGAACAAACATGACATCGCTGCCGTTATTGGAGCCTGTCGGCTGCACACTGGCCAGCATGTAGACGTTGTTGTTGGCGCTGGTGCCGGAGCGGTCGACCGCGAGAAAAACCTGGCCGACGAGACCTTCCGGGTTGATCGGCTCGCTGATCGAAATTGATCCGCCCAAATTGACCTTCGTGCTGAGGTCAAAAGTAGGCGTGACCAAGGCATCCTTGGCGTTGGTCGACCGTTCACACCATACCTGACCGGTGGAGAGGTTTACGCCGCCGACGAAGAGGGTCCCGTTCGTATCTACGTCCGGCGTGCCCCAGGACGGCGAGTTAGGAATGCTGACCGGATTGAGCCAGGTGAAACCGCCGTCGGTCGAGCGGGTGAACTGGCGGCCGCCAAAGTTGTTCCCGCTCGTGCTCCAGCATTGATATTGGAAGCCGCGCCCGATGCTGTTGGTCTTGTCAATTGTGAACCATTGCTTATCGCCGCCCTTGGCCGGCGCGAGATTCGTCCACGACATCCCGCCATTAAGTGAACGCCACATGTCGTCGAAGAAGGTCTGCATCAGGCTGAGATAGAAAAAATTCCCGCTCGCGTCCGCGTCGAGCACCGGGTCGCTGCGGAAGACGTTGTTCTCGAGCACGCCGGGAAAAGTCCAGGAGGCGCCGCCGTTAGTGGTAAAGCTCCAGCCGGCTTGGCGAAAATTGGAGGCGACGCTGTCAAACTGCCGCCAACCGATCGTGATTTTGTTGTTGTCAGTGGCGTTGACAGTGATAGAGGGCTCGTTCGCGGCATCGCCGGTGATGTTCTGGCCGCCTGCGGCCACGTTCACCTGCACGCTGGTGAAGGCTGCGCGTTGCGAGATCATGCGCGGCGAAAGCCCGGTCCGCCAGAGGAGGGCAGGCGCATCGCCGTATTTCTCTAACGCTTCGTTGGGCAGGGGCTTGCTCTGGTTGGTCTGCCCAAAGGCAACCGCGGTCGAGAGCGACAGAACTGCGGTCAAAAAATTCGTTTTGAAACCGCCAAACCACCGCCGAAAAGATTGTAACATGGGGCGCAGCTTGATCAGTTCCCAGCCGTAATGTCAACCCAAACCGCCGGGAAGCGGTCGCACTCCGCGGTGGAGCCGGCTTGCCGGCACTGCTAGGCTGCCGTTCCTACTATCGCGTTATGTCCACTTTCGAAGCCGCTGATTTTTATCACCTCGACGATTTGCTGACGGATGAGGAGCGACGCTTGCGGGATAAAGTGCGCGAATGGGTGGGCGAGCGTTTCCTGCCAGGCGTGGCCGGACACTATCGCGCCGGCACCTTCCCGATGGAGCTGGTTCCCGAGCTGGCCGCGCTCGGTGTCTTCGGGCCTTCCATTCGAGGCCACGGCTGCGCCGGCCTCGGCAGCGTTGCCGCCGGAGTCGTCATGCGGGAACTCGAGCGGGGCGACAGCGGGCTCCGGACCTTCGCCTCGGTCCAAGGCTCGCTCGCCATGACGGCGATCGATCTCTTCGGGTCGGAAGAACAGAAAAGCCGCTGGCTGCCGGCGATGGCGAAGGGCGAAAAGCTCGGGTGTTTCGCCCTGACCGAGCCTGAGTTCGGTTCCAATCCCGGCGGGCTGAGCTGTCGTGCGCGCAAGACGGCTGATGGCTACGTTTTGAACGGTCGGAAAAAGTGGATTGGTAACGGGACCATCGCGGACGTGGCGATCGTCTGGGCTAAGATCGAGGGTGAACCCGGCGTCGACCCGGGGAGCGCGGAAGCGATCCGCGGCTTTCTGGTTGAGAAAGGAACGCCTGGTTTTCAAGCGACCTTGATGGAGGGCAAACTCTCCCTCCGCGTGTCGCTGACCGCCCAACTCGAGTTCCGAGATTGCACGGTATCGGAGCAAGCTCTGTTGCCCGAAAGCGCCGGCCTTCGCTCGCCGCTGACCTGTCTCAACCACGCGCGCTACGGGATCGCCTGGGGCGCGATTGGGGCGGCGATGGCGTGTTACGACGAAGCGCGCCAATACGCTTTGCGGCGCGAGCAATTTGGGCGGCCCATCGCCAGCTTTCAGCTCGTCCAAGCCAAGCTCGCGCGCATGCTGACTGAAATTACCAAGGCGCAGTTGCTTGCCTCGCGCCTGGCGCAACTGAAGGAAAGCGGCGCGGCCAAGCACTACCACATCTCGATGGCGAAAATGAACAACGTCGAGATCGCGCTCGATGCGGCCCGCACCGCTCGCGACATCCTCGGCGGCGTCGGCATTCTCGACGAACACCAATGCTTTCGTCATATGTGCAACCTCGAAAGCGTCAAGACCTACGAGGGAGCGCATGACATTCATATTCTCGTTCTGGGACAAGAGATCACCGGCCTTTCCGCCTTTTCGACTCCGGAATAGCCTTGGGTCCCAGTACCCTTGGGCGGAAACGAAAACGACCGACAGAATTCCCGGCGGGTGCCGCGAACTGTAGCCGGGGTCGCTGACCCCGGTCCTCGCGCTCGCCCTGCAGAATTTCCGCCCCGGCTCGAGATCCTGACCGTGAACCCGGGACAAGGTGTTCCGTTTGTTCTCCAAGGCTCATCCGATGTGGCCGCCTGGACGGAGCAGAGCCCGGTGTCTCCCGCCACGGCCATCTGGAAAGACCGCATCTTGGACGCTCCTCTCGCGACTCGGTCGGAGAAGCACTTCTGGCCCTTGTCTTACTAACCGGACTTAGTGGACGGTTAAGCGGGCGTCGTTGCTCGTGGCCGTGCCGACGTTATTGGTGATGACCACCGAATAAAGAGCACCGTTATCACCTGCCGTGGTGGATGGTGTTGTGTAACTGGTTCTTGTCGCTCCCGCAATGATCGCACCGTTCTTTCGCCATTGATACTTGAGCGGTGCAGCCCCGGTCGCGGTCACGCTGAACGTGGCCGTCTGGCCGGAGCAGAGCACGGTGTCTCCCGCCACGGCCATCTGGAA
>JALYOR010000204.1 GCA_030856765.1 Verrucomicrobiota bacterium
CAAGTAGACCGACCCCACATAATAATAACCCACCAAACCGAAGAACGACGCTCACCCGGCGACAGCTCCGTATAGAACAACATAGCCCAAACCGTCTCACTCCATTGAACTGTCTTGACCGACAAGAGTAAAAGTGGCGGACCCTGCGGAAGTCCCCGCGCGGTGGTTGCTCGGGATTAGTCACCGTCGGAGAATTTGTCAGTGTGATGCGGATGACCGCTTACAATGTGGATCGAACACCAAGCCGCCGAAAACGGCGAAGCGCTTTATCCACTATTTTATCCACCTGCCGAATATTTTCGGAGCATTTGGGAGCGAGTGGGATTCTCCGTTTAGGCTCGTTTTCCCTCGTAAACGCACGTCAGAGCACTTGGGAGAAAATGGGAATATTTAGCGAAAACTCATTGCGAACGAGACGCTCTACCAACTGAGCTATACCCCCGAAAGACGTTCTGCCGGAGAGATTTAACTTGGTTGCTCACAAGGCTATTCGCTGTGTAAGTCCACCCGTTTTGCCCCTCTGGCAACTTTCGGAGAGTCCGCTTCCGTCCGTAAAAGTCAAGGTTTGCTCAGACCAGGAGGAACATGCGGAAGCGCGACATGCGGTGTGCAGAGGCGGGCGCTAGCAAAAAAACGGCGATGCCGGCAAATTATTTTCTCTCGCCGTTTATGGAATCGCGGAGCCGCTGCTCGATCCAGTTCTTGAGTTATACGACAGCGCCGGCACGCTCGTCGCGAGCGACGACAACTGGCGCGAGAACCCTAACGAACAAGAAATCATCGACACCGGCCTTCCGCCCGGTTCCGCGACCGAGTCCGTCAAAATCGGCCATCGTAGCCACGTTGTTGCCCGCGCCATACACCGCGATCGTGCGGGGCGTGGGCGGTGAGACCGGCGTCGTGCTCCTGGAAATCTACGCGCTGAACTAGCCAGCACCCTCGGGAGGAAGGCTCAGCGCGGAGCCAGCCTGGAAAGCATGCGTGACCGGGGCTACGGGCCCCGGCTACAGTGCGTCCGATATGCCAGCTTCTCGCCCAATTGCACCCGTCGTCATTGCTTCCGCTAATGGCAATCGTTACAAAAATGGCGGTGACCTGACCTGCGTGGAAAAGGCTTTTCACGAAATGATGCAGGGCGCCGATGTGCTCGATGCCCTCATTGCCGGTGTGAACATCCTCGAGCTCGATCCGGGTGAGACCAGCGTCGGCTACGGCGGCCTACCGAATGCCGACGGCGTTGTGCAACTGGACGCCTCATGCATGCACGGCCCGACCAAGCGCGCCGGGGCGGTCGCTGGGATAGAGGGAGTGCGCACTCCGTCGCTCGTCGCAAAAAAGGTCATGGAGGAGACCGATCATCATCTCTTGGTCGGCGCGGACGCGCAGGTCTTCGCCCGCGCCCACGGCTTCGAGATCGAAGCGGACCTTAACTCCGAAGGCTCGCGAAAATTATGGAACGAATGGAAGCGGCGGGTCGCGCTCGGCGGCCCGGTCGACCCATCCGAACGAATGCAGGCGAACAACCGCGCGATGTCAGAAATGATCGCGGAAGGATTGATCGATCCGGTCCACGTCACCGGCACGATCAACTGCAACGGGATTAATGCGCGGGGCGAAATCAGCGGCGTGACCACGACGAGCGGGCTCGCCTGGAAAGTGCCGGGGCGCGTCGGCGATTCGCCCATTCTCGGCGCCGGACTCTACGTCGACGGCGAAGTGGGCGCGGCAGGGTCGACTGGCCGCGGCGAAGCCAATCTTTATAACGTCTCGGCTTTCCTCATCGTGGAGAACATGCGGCGCGCCATGCATCCGAAAGACGCGGCGCTTGAAGCCTGCCGCCGCATCCAGCAGAACACGGTCGCCCCGCGTCTCTTGAACAGCCGTGGCCGGCCCAATTTCAACATTAGTTTTTATGTGCTGAACTCACGCGGCGAGTTTGCCGGTGTTTCCATGTATCCCGCCGGGCGTTATGCGGTCTGTACGGAAAACGGAGCGGAAACACTGGCCTGCGAGCCGCTTCTCGACGGGACCGCCGCAGGCTGATTCGCTCGATAAGGAAGCGCGCTTTCGTAGGGCAGGCGCGGCGTTTCGACTCCTCCGGAGGTCTTGGCCATTCCTCTCTTCTGACTGCCAGGTGCGCCGTCTGTAAAAGTCTTGACGCATGCCCCGAAACTTTCCAGTTCAACCTCACCGCGGAACTTTCCTCAAGATTTTTTACCTTGGCGCGTGCCTTTTGGTCGTGGCCGAGAGGATTGAAGGCCAATCCCCGAGTGATGTTCGGGTGGCTGTCACAACGCTGACCGCGCCTCACGCCGCCTTAGGCGCGCCGATCACCTACCAAATGGTGCTAAGGAACAACGGAGCCGCCAGCACCACTGTGCGCGGTGACCTCGAGTTAATCGCGCCTGACGGCGTGCGCTATCCCTTGCTTGGGCAAAATTACACGATCGCCGCCGGGAAATGGACCACGCTCTCGGGCGACATTAAAACGAATAACTTCACCAGCCAGCTCGGGAATTTCACGCTGCACGGATATACCAGCGAAGCCTCGACCGGGACTATTTTCTTCGAACGCGAGGCCGCGCTTAACATCGTCGCCGTGCCGGCAGGAGGCGTTTACTCCAGTGTTGGCGGCTTGGGGCCGGATTCCGCCCCGTTAGGCTACACCGCGGATTACCGCACCGTGGCCATAAACCTGGGCACGAGTAACGTGTCCCTCACGACCAACACCACATTGATCTTAACTGACGGCACCCGGAAACTCCTGGCGAAAAGCGCGGCCAGAACGTTTATTCCCGGGGAGAGCGTGGTCACGCCTGGGTCGGTCACGGCCAGCCAATATTCGTCGGCCACGGGCACCTTTGCGGTGGAAGTAAGTGTCATGAACACGACGGGTCAGATCGTGAGTCTGGATACCTTCAATTTCGCACGTAACGTTCTCCCGACCGACTTCTATCCGCCGCAATTCGCTGACACAGCTGTCTCGGCGGGAGTAGGTGTGGCGCGATCGGTGGTCAAGATCAAGGGCTGTGGCGCAGGGTTAAGTGACCAGATGAGTGGCGGCGCTGGGATGGCCGTCGCTGACTACGACGGAGACGGCTGGGAAGACATTTACGTCGTCGATATGAAGGGAACGGGTCACTTATGGCGGAACGAGGGTAACGGAACTTTCACGGACAAGGCAGCCTCTGCCCGTATCCCTTTCCTTCTCCGTCAAAGCGGAGCCAGCTTCGCCGATATGGATAACGATGGCCACCCGGATCTGCTTCTTATGCCGGCCGAAGGCCAGATGATGTTATTGAAGAATCTCGGCAATGGGACTTTCGTCAACGTCACCGCGCAATCCGGTCTGGCGACGCCGATTGAACAGAACTTCGTCGGCGCGACGTGGGGAGACTACGATAACGACGGCCTTCTCGACCTCTATGTCGCCGTGCATGTCGATTGCGCTCAGCTCAACGCCAATGATCATCTCTATCATAACAACGGAAATTTGAACTTCACGGATGTCACTGACCTGCTTGGCGGTGCGAGTGGCGAGCAGGTGAACCGGCGGACTCTTGTCCCCATCTTTGTCGACTACAACGGAGATGGCCGCATGGATCTCTACTGCGGGAACGACGTCGGGAAGAAGTTTGGTCCGAACGTCCTGTGGCGGAATGATGGTCAAGGTGGCCCTAACGGTTGGATTTTCACCGATGTGTCGGTGCCTACCAAGGCAAATGTGACCATGTCGGCGATGGGAATAGCGGTCGGCGACTACGCGCGCCGTGGCGTTTTCAACTTTCTCGTCACGAACGTGAGGGATAACATCCTTTTGCAGGAGCAGGACGATGCGACGTTTGCCCAGGTGCAAGGGAATGACATTGGTGAGGCTCATGTAGCGCGACCAACAGTGCCGCCGACAGGAAAAGCGACGGTCCCTTCGAATGCGGTGACTTGGAACACTGCCTTCTATGACTTTGACAACGATGGCTGGGAGGACCTATATCTGGCCGGCGGACCGATTGGTGGTAAATCAATTAATTCAAACGTCTTCTTCTTGAATAACCGGGACGGGACTTTTCTGGATCTATCGATCATGGCTGGTGTGACCGGCGCGGCCGGCAATATGCCTGGAACGAGCTTTTCGGACTTCGACCGGGACGGGTTTATGGATATCTTCCAGGAAGGAGCAGGGAATGGGGTGCCTCATCTCTACATGAATAAAGGCAGGCTCGACGGTAACCCCAATCACTGGTTGGAAGTAAAGCTCATCGGCACGGCGAGTAATCGTGACGCCGTCGGAGCGCATCTTGTCGCGAGTGTTGGTCGGGCCCCAGCTACACAGATGGGTGATCAACACTGGTTTTCAGGGCAATAGTAGCTTGATCCAGCATTTTGGTTTAGGCGCGGCGACCGTGATCGATAATTTGACTATCTACTGGCCCAGCGGGGCGACCCAGTCGTTAACTGCTCTCCCGATCGATCAGGCGATTACCGTCACCGAATAGATGAAGC
>JALYOR010000214.1 GCA_030856765.1 Verrucomicrobiota bacterium
CGATCCCAGACGCGTTCCGTCACCTCAATTGTCGCCCGCGCCACCTGCTCGTAGCGTTTCACAAAATGCTCTCCCAGGATGACGGCGAACAGCTCGAGATCGTCCACCAAGTGCTGCTTGGTGAAGACATTAATCGTGTTCTTGATCGTGTCGGTCGGAACGACCTTCGAGTTGTCGTCCGCGGTGTAGGAAGTCTCGAAATCGCCGGCCAGCAGGGCCAAAACCTCGACTTCACGGATGGTGTGGACCGCTCCGTCGCGGAGGATTTTCAGCACCCGCACCTGCGCTTTGCCGTAACGTTGCTCGATCAGTTTCGCCATTGCACGTCAGGTCTAAATCATTTACTCCGTGAGCGCGATGCTAAAGCTGAGCGAGATCAACGCGCTCGATGATGAGAGCTTCACCGTGCGCCTGCGCGGGCTCTTCGAACACTCGCCTTGGGTTGCGGCCCGGACGGCCAGCCAGCGGCCTTTCGTGTCGCGGGGTGACTGCTGGCAGCCCTTTGCCGCACCGTCAGTCAGGCGCGGGAGGAGGAAAAACTGGCCCTGATCCGCGCGCATCCTGACCTGGTGGGGAATTCCGTTCTGACTAACGAATCGCGCACTGAGCAAAAGAGCGCCGGGCTGACCAACCTCACGCCCGATGAGATCGAGCGCTTTCGCGAATTCAATCAGCGCTACCGGGAGAAATTTGGGTTCCCGTTTGTCATTTGCGCGCGCCTCAACAAGAAAGAACCGATTTTACAGGCCTTTCCCGTTAGGCTGGCAAATTCGCGGCAGCAGGAAATCGAAGCGGCCTTGGAGGAGATTTTCAAAATTGCGGAACTCCGGTTGCAAGATTTGGTCATCGAAAAATGAGCCTCACGACACACGTTCTCGACACCGTCCGCGGGTGCCCCGCCGCCGGAGTGAAGATCGAGCTTTGGTCTCTCGATTCTAAGTCCCGACTTAAGTGCCTGACCACAAACCAAGATGGCCGGACCGACGAGCCTCTGCTTTCCGAGGCTGAACAAGGAACAGGGGCCTACGAGCTCATCTTTCACGTCGGGGCTTACTTCGGTGAAGCAACGTTTTTCGATCAGGTCCCGGTCCGCTTCACCATTTCCGATCCCGAGACGAAATACCATATCCCGCTTCTCGTTAGTCCATGGGCCTACACTACTTATCGCGGGAGTTAAAGTGTCGGACGGCCGCTTCGCCTGCCTCGTTCATCCTAGGCAGGCGAAGCGCCCGCCCTCCAATCTGACAGCGCCATGAGCGCCGCCGATTCATCCACTCCTGCTGGACTTGTCGACCTCGCCTCGGCCAGAATCGGCGGCGTGGCGCTGCTCGCAAACGACGAGTTCTTCGCCGAGAAAGAAAATCTTCTCCAGCCCGGCCGCGGAATTTTCATTCCGGACAAATACACCGACCACGGCAAATGGATGGACGGCTGGGAGACGCGTCGTCGCCGCACCCCCGGACACGACTGGTGCGTGATTCAGCTCGGCTTGCGCGGCCTCATTCGCCAGGTCGACATCGATACGAATCATTTCCTGGGAAATCATCCGGCCTTTACCTCCCTCGACGCGCTTCGCCTAACGACTGGGTTTCCCCGCGACCCCGCCGAGATCGAAGGCCTGGACTGGACGTCAATCCTCGAACGCTCAGCCCTCAATCCGGGCTCGCAAAACCTCTTTTCCATCGCCAGCGAGGAGCCTTGGACGCATTTGCGGTTAAACATCATCCCGGACGGCGGCGTGGCCCGCTTCCGCGTCTACGGCAGCGTCGTTTCCGATTGGAGCAAGGTAAAAGCAGGTGAACTGGTCGACCTCGCTGCGGTGGAAAACGGCGGGGTTCCGCTCGCCTGCAGCGACATGTTCTTCAGCTTGATGAACAATCTCATCATGCCCGGCCGCTCCGAAAATATGGGCGACGGCTGGGAAACAAAACGCCGCCGCGGCCCCGGCTACGACTGGATCATCCTGAAACTCGGACTGCCGAGCGCGATTCAAAAAATCGAGGTCGATACGAACCATTTCAAAGGAAACTACCCGGATGCCTGCTCGATCGAAGGATGTGCCGCAACGGGCGCGACCACGGACGAGTTGACGAGGAGCGAGACTCCTTGGAAGGAGATTCTACCGAAAACGAAACTGGAAGCGGATACCCGTCACTTCTTCGAAAAAGAGCTCTCTGCGCCAGGAGAATGCACTCATTTGCGGTTGAATATTTATCCCGACGGTGGCGTGAGCCGGTTGCGCGTCTGGGCGCTACCGGTTCTTCCTAACGAATGAGCGATTTCGATCTGCTCGTTCGCGGCCGCGAGCAAGACATCGGCGTTCGTGAAGAAAAAATTGTGGCCCTCAGGCTGAACCTCTCCGGATCGGCAAGGTCGGAGATCGACGCTACCGCGCTGGAGGTTTTTCCCGGGGTGATCGACGCACATGTGCACTTCAACGAGCCCGGTCGCACCGATTGGGAAGGATTCGCCACCGGTTCGCGGGCCGCGGCTGCCGGCGGCACCACCACGATCTTCGACATGCCGCTCAACGCCCATCCACCGACGATCGACGGCCCGGCCTTTGATGCCAAACGAGCCGCGGCGGAGAAGAATTCGTTCGTCGATTTTGCTCTGTGGGGTGGCCTTGTTCCGGGAAATCTTACTCAGCTGGAGACCTTGCGCGATCGCGGCGTCGTCGGTCTGAAAGCCTTCATGTGCAACAGCGGAATCGATGATTTCCCAGCCGTCGATCGCGCGACCTTGCGCGCGGGAATGAAGCGCGCGGCGGAGCTGGATCTTCTCGTCGCGGTGCATGCCGAGTCCCACGAGATGATCCGCACGCGAGCCACCGGCGAAACCGTGCAGGATTTTCTCGCCTCGAGGCCCGTCGAGGCGGAAACGGCCGCGATCCGCGACGCGATCGAGTTGGCGCAAGAAACTGCCTGCCGATTGCACATCGTCCATGTGAGCTGCGGTCGCGCCGTTGCCCTCGTCGCCCAAGCCCGCGCGGAAGGAGTGGACGTGACTTGCGAGACCTGTCCGCATTACTTGTTTCTGACCGATGAAGATATGATCCGCCTCGGCGCGGTCGCAAAATGCGCGCCTCCGCTGCGGCCCTCCAAGGATCAAAGCGAACTTTGGGAGCGGCTGAGCGAGGTTACGACCATCGGCTCCGATCATTCGCCCTCGCCCTGGTCGATGAAAAAAGAGCCGAACTTCTTCAAAGTCTGGGGCGGCATTTCCGGTTGCCAGCATCTGCTGCCCTTGCTGGTTGACGCCGCGACCATGATCTCCGCCGCCGAGATTGCCAGACTAACGAGCGTGGGCGTGGCGGAACGCTTCCGGATTCCCGAAAAAGGCGGCCTGCGGGTGGGAAAAGACGCCGACCTGACCCTGGTCGATGCAAACGCAGAAAAAACCGTGACCGCGGAGACGTTACACTACCGCCATCGTCATACCCCCTATCTGGGCCGGAAACTGAAGGGTCAAATCGTCCACACAATTTTGCGGGGACAAACCATCTTCCAGAATGGTAGTCTCGGCGCGCGTCCGATTGGCCGCCTGGTTAGGCCAGGGATGAAAGAAGCACTTTGAAAACGCACGCCAGTCTCTCGCCTAACGAGACGGAAATAATCAGCGCGCCGTTAAGCGAGGCCAATCAGGCTTTCATGCGCCGCTACCCGGGCGAATCGAATCGACGCCAGGCGGTCCACACCGTTTACGGAGGCGCGCATCTCTTCAAAGCCGAATCGGCGCAACGGCTCGGCGCGGTGGCGCTTCGTTCGCTCGAGGAAAATGCCCCGGATGCGGCGGCCCTGGCCGCGGCATTGGGCATGAGCGGCGACCAGCCGCTCGCCCAACTCGTATACGATCGAATCATCGAGAAACTGCGGCGCGAACCAGTGGAAGATTTCCGGCTCGATTTCGAGGATGGCTATGGCAATCGACCCGACGCAGAGGAAGACGAGCACGCCGCCGCCGCGGCCGCCGAAGTCGCTCGCGGCCTCAAGGAAAACACGCTTTCGCCCTTCATCGACATCCGCATCAAGCCGCTCAACGAAGACCTGCGCGCCCGAAGCATGCGCACTTTTGATATCTTCGTTTCTACCCTAACCAATGCGACCGAGGGAAAGCTGCCGCCTAACTTTGTCATCACCGTGCCAAAAATTCAGTTGCCCGAGCAGGTCGCAGCCGCGGTCCGTCTTTTCGCCGCGATCGAGAAGAAAACAGGTCTTCCCGAAGGCGCGCTGCGACTGGAGCCGATGATCGAAACGCCACAGGCGATCATCAATCAGCGCGGTGAAGTCGCGCTGCAATCGTTAGTCGAAGCGGCGGAGGGCCGTTGCCAGAGCGTACACTTCGGCGTTTACGACTACACTGCCAACTGCGGCATTACCGCCGCCTACCAAACGATGGGACATCCGGCCTGCGATTTCGCGCGTCAGATGATGCTCGTCTCGCTCGCCGGCACGGGCGTTCATCTCTCTGATGGGGCGACCAATATCCTGCCGGTCGGTCCCCATCGAGCAAGTGAAGGAAAGCCACTGACGCCGACACAAGTTGAGGAAAACCGCACCTCGGTCCACGCCGCCTGGCGTCTCGGTTTCAACGACAACCTGCATTCACTTCGTTCTGGTTATTATCAAGGCTGGGATTTGCATCCGGCCCAGCTCGTCACTCGTTATGCCGCGGTTTTCACTTTCTTCCTCGAAGGCCTGACCAGCGCTTCGAACCGCCTCAAGACCTTTGTCGAAAAAGCCGCGCTCGCTTCTCTCTTTGGCGATGTTTTCGACGACGCGGCCACCGGCCAGGGCTTGCTCAATTTTTTCCTTCGCGGCATCGCCTGCGGTGCGATCACCGAAGCCGAGGCGCTCGCCACCGGCCTGACTCTCGAAGAAATTCGATCCCGCTCGTTTCTTAAGATTCTGCAGAGGCTGCGCGGCTAGGATGAGCCGCACGCTCGAGTTTCGTCTCAACGGGAAGCCCGTTCGTCTCGAGTCCGTTTCGCCGAACGTTACCCTCCTCGAATGGCTACGCACGAGCGGCCTGACCGGTTCCAAAGAGGGCTGCGCTGAAGGTGACTGCGGCGCCTGCTCGGTCGCGATTATCGATCGCGACGCGCGCGGGAAGAAATGCTACCGCGCGATCAACAGTTGCCTCGTCCCGCTCCCGCTCATGGCCGGCCGCGAAATCGTCACGGTGGAAGGTGTCGCCGGTGGCCGACCACATCCCGTGCAAGAGGCGATGGTGAAAAATTTCGGCTCGCAGTGTGGTTACTGCACCCCGGGATTCATCATGTCGCTCTTCGAGGGCTACTATCGCAAGGACCTCAAAACGGGCGCGCAACTCGACGAGCAACTCTGCGGTAACCTGTGCCGCTGCACCGGCTATCGTCCGATCCGCGACGCCGCCGCGGACGCGCTCGCCCAGCGGGGAAGGCCCGATGACTTCGACGCGCAACTCAAACATGCGAAAGCGAAGTTGAAAGCAGTTCTTTATGCGAGTGGCGAGGAAACTTTTCTTCGTCCGGCTTCGCTCGCGAAACTCTTCGCCGCCATGGCACAGTTTCCCCACGCTCGTCTGATCGCCGGCGCGACCGAACTCGGCCTCGAAATCACGAAAAAGTTTCGCAAATTTCCCGCCCTCATTTCGGTCGAAGCCATTCCAGAACTAACCGCGCTAAACTCCACCCCTAACGAGTGGACGATCGGCGCGGCTGTGACTCTCACACGCCTAGATGAATCGCTCGGAACCGAGTTTCCCGAACTGCGCGAGATGCTTCTGCTCTTCGGCTCGCGGCAGATTCGCAATCGCGCCACTCTCGGCGGCAACCTCGTGACCGCGTCGCCCATCGGCGATTCGGCGCCCGTCCTCCTCGCCCTCGAAGCGAGGGTTGTTCTCGCCTCGGCGGAGAGCGAACGCGAACTGGCGCTGGGTGATTTCTTTCTCTCCTATCGCAAAACCGCGCTGGAGCCCGGTGAAATTCTCAAATCGATCATCATTCCCCGGATCGCCGCGGAGACGCGCTCGGTGCGCAAATTCTACAAAGTCTCGAAGCGGCGCGAGATGGATATCAGCACGGTGGCCGGGTGCTTTGCGGTTTCGTTAGGCGAGAGCGGCACGATCGTGCGCGCACGACTCGCCTACGGCGGAGTGGCCGCGATGCCGTCCCGGGCCCGCAAGACCGAAGCCGAGCTGATCGGCAAGCCGTGGACGCCAGCGACGGCCGAAGCGGTGCTACCGCTGCTGGAGAGCGAGTTTACCCCGATCTCCGATGTGCGGGGGAGCGCGACTTATCGTCAGCAACTGCTCAAGAGTTTGCTCCGCAAATTTTTCGCCGCGGAGGAAGTGCCGCCTAACGAGAGCGAGATCGCTCGTTTTCTCACTACCGCGGACGATTCGTTCCCCCACGAAAGCGGCCACAAGCACGTCAGCGGCGAAGCCATCTATGTGGATGATGTCGCGCAGACTTCCGGGATGCTCGAAGTCTGGCCGGTCTGTTCGCCCCATGCGCACGCCCGAATTCTGCGCCGCGATGCGACCGCCGCGCGCGAGATGCCGGGCATCGCTGCGGTCCTGCTGGCCGAGGACGTTCCGGGACTGAACGACGTCGGAGCGGTGCGGCACGACGAAATTCTGCTCGCGAACGACGAGGCTTTTTATCACGGACAGATCATCGCGCTGGTGGTGGGCGAATCGCAGGAGGCCTGTCGCGCGGCAGCCGCGAAGGTGGTGGTGGAATACGAAGCGTTGCCTCCGATTTTCACGATCGAGGAAGCGATCGAGGCCGAGAGCTTTCACAGCGACCCCAATTTCATTCGGCGCGGCGACGTGACCGCTGCCCTAACGAGTGCACCGCTGCGCTTCGAGGGCGAATTTTCCTTCGGCGGCCAGGATCATTTTTATCTGGAAACGAACGCGGCCTGGGCCGAACGCGGCGAGGATGGAACGGTCTTCATCAGTTCGTCGACCCAGCATCCCTCCGAGGTCCAGCATATCGTCGCGCACGTCCTGGCCTTGCCGATGCACAGCGTGGTCGTGGAATGCCCGCGAATAGGCGGCGGCTTCGGCGGCAAGGAAACGCAGGCCGCCATGCTGGCTTCGCTGGCCGCGCTCGCGGCGAGCAAGATCGGCCGCAAGGTGCGCGTTCGCTTCGATCGCGACCAGGACATGATGATCACGGGAAAGCGGCATCCGTTTCTCGGGAAATTCGAGGTCGGTTTTGATCGCGAGGGACTACTGCTGTCGGCGAAAGTTGCTCTCTTCTCCAATGGCGGTTGGTCGCTCGATCTTTCCCGCGCGGTGACCGACCGCGCGGTCTTCCATCTGGATAACGCCTACTACATCCCGAACCTCGAGTTCAGCGGACGGGTGGCCAAGACCAACCTCGCTTCCAACACTGCCTTTCGAGGCTTCGGGGGACCGCAGGGGATGCTGGTGATCGAGGAAATCCTGGATCGGATTGCGCGTGCCACCGGGCTGGCGCCGGAAGTCGTCAGGCAGCGCAATCTTTATCGGGAGAGCGGCGAGACCAACACCACGCCCTACGGTCAGGAAATCGAAGACAACCGGCTGCAACGCATCTGGCGCGAGTTGACGGAAGCGAGCGAGTTTTCCTCGCGGCGCGAGCAACTCCAGGAATGGAACGCGAATCAGCCTAACAAGAAGCGCGGACTGGCGATGACGCCGGTGAAGTTCGGCATTTCCTTCACCACGACGCATCTTAACCAGGCCGGAGCGCTCGTCCTGCTTTATCAAGATGGCACCGCCCAGATAAATCACGGCGGCATAGAAATGGGCCAGGGCGTCTACTCCAACATCGCCCTCATCGCCGCGCGCGCACTCGGCCTAACGAGCGATCGAGTCCGAGTCATGGCCACGCGCACGGACAAGGTCCCGAACACTTCCGCCACCGCCGCCTCCTGTGGGACGGACCTGAACGGCGCCGCGGTGAAAGACGCTTGCGACACGCTGCGCGCGCGCTTGCTGCCCTTCGCGGAAGAGGTGTTGTCGGAGAAGAGCGGCCTGGCGGTGCCGGTCGACAAGATTGTTTTCAACGCCAACATGGTGGTTAACACCGATAATCCAAACTCAGCATTTTCCTTCGCCGAGTTACTGCAGCGGGCCTATTTCGCGCGAACGAGCCTAAGCGCGACCGGCTTCTACCGGACTCCGGAGATTCACTACGATCGCGAGGCGGGCCGCGGGAAGCCGTTTCACTATTTCGCGGTCGGCGCCGCGGTGAGCGAGGTGGAAGTCGACGGCTTTACGGGGATGATGCACATCCGCCGGGTAGACATCTTGCACGATATCGGCGACGCGATCAGCGTCGGGATCGCGCGCGGCCAAGTGGAAGGCGGTTTTGTTCAAGGGGCCGGCTGGCTCACGATGGAGGAGCTGGTCTGGGATTCGGAGGGACGCCTGCGCACCCATTCGCCGGACACCTACAAGATCCCCGCGATCGGCGACACGCCGGAGGTTTTCAATGTCGCGTTTCTCAGCGAAGCGGCTCAGGCCAACGTCGTCCACGGGAGCAAAGCAGTGGGCGAACCGCCACTCATGCTGGCCATCTCGGTGCGGGAAGCGATTCGCGATGCGGTGGCGGCCTTTGGCCCGCCGGGAGGACAGATTCCGCTCGCCTCGCCGGCGACCAGTGAGGCTATTTTCAACGCGATCAACGGCCGCGTCAGCGTGCCGCAGTCCGCGGATGCGACGCCCGAGCGCGCGATGGCCGAGCAGGTTTTGCGATGAGGGAAGTTCAGCACAAGCTGAGCATCGCGCGCGGCGAAAAACCGGCTGAGCTCGTTTTCAAAAACGCGCAACTCGTCAACGTTCTCAGCGCGGAAATTTATCTCACAAACGTCGCAGTCGATGACGGGCGGATCGTCGGGCTGGGCGATTACGAAGGAAAGGAAGTGGTCGATCTCGAGGGCGCCTATCTCGCGCCCAGTCTGATCGACGGGCATTTCCATGTCGAAAGCACCCTGCTCACGATTCCCGAGTTTGTGCGCGCCGCGGTCCCGCATGGGACCGGCGCGATGATGATCGACCCGCACGAATACGCCAACGTTCTCGGACTCGATGGCATCCGCTACGTGCTCGAATCGAGCAAGAATCTGCCGATCGATTTTTTTATCATGCTCCCCTCCTGCGTGCCGGCGACGCATCTCGAGACGGCGGGGGCGCGTTTCACGGCCGATGATCTCGCGTTGATGATCGCCGACGATCGGATCGCCGGGGTGGCGGAGCTGATGAATTATCCGGGAGTTTTCCTCGGGATGGAGAGCGAGCTGGCCAAGATCCGCGCCGGGAAAGGGAAAGCGATCGATGGCCATGCGCCGGGATTGCGCGGGAAAAACCTGAATGCCTACGCGCTCGCCGGGATTCGCTCGGACCACGAGAGCACCGAATTGGAAGAAGCGCGCGAAAAACTGCGGCTCGGGATGCACCTGCTCGTGAGGGAAGGAAGCACGGAGCGCAACCTCGAGCACATCATTGCGCTGGTCACACCGCAGAATTCCGCGAACTGCTCTTTTGCGACGGACGACAAGCTGGCGGGCGATCTCGTCGAGGAAGGTCATCTCGATCACTCGATTCGCCGGGCGATCGAACTTGGGGTCGCGCCGATCACTGCCATCCAGATGGGTTCGATCAACACCGCGCGGCATTATCGATTGCGTAATCATGGTGCGATCGCGCCGCGTTTTTGGGCGGATTTTGTTATCCTCGATGACCTGGAGGAATTTACCGTTCGCCGGGTTTACAAAAAAGGAAAGCTAGTCGCAGAAGACGGTCGCTATCTTGGCGAAAAGCCAGCCCACGTGGCGCAGCCTCGGAGCACCATGAACGTGCGCTACCAGGCGGCGAGCGACTTCAAGGTTCAGAGTGACGGCGCTCGAAGAATCAAGGTGATCGAGATCGTTCCGAACCAGATTATCACCAAGCAGGCCCTCGAAAAACCTAAGGTGAACGAGGGCGAGATCGTCTCCGATATCGAACGCGACATCCTCAAATTGGTTGTGCTCGAGCGGCACCAAGCGACAGGCAATGTCGGAGTCGGCTTCGTGCGGGGATTTGGCCTCCAACACGGCGCGCTCGGTTCCACCGTCGCGCATGACGCCCATAACCTTGTTGTCGTCGGGACGAACGACGCCGATATGCTCGCGGCGATTCGGGCGCTGGAGGAATTGCGAGGCGGCCAGGTCGCGGTCGCGGACGGGAGGGTCGAGGCGGCGCTCCCTTTGCCAATCGCGGGTCTGGTCTCCGATCAGCCGTTGGAGATTGTGATCGAGAAGATCGCGGCCCTCAATGCCGCGGCCAAGTCGTTAGGCTGCGGCTTGCCGGCACCCTTTATGTCGCTCTCTTTTCTGAGCCTCTCCCCGATCCCGGCCCTGAAACTGACAGACCAGGGCCTGGTCGATGCGGTGAAGATGGAGCTGACGAGTCTCTTCGAGGAGTAGCGCGACATGTTCCGGGGAGCGCGACGCGCCCTCGTTCGCGATGGGAAGGGCGCCATCGCTCCGGCAGCTGCCGGACGAGGCGCGTGCGCTCGCCGAATCTGAAGCCAGCGCCGCGAGGGGACCGTGGTCACAGTTGGCAGACCGCGATTGTTTCCCAGAGAGCCACATCAGCGTTTGATGCGACTGGAATGCGGCAACGGGTGACCGCGACCGAATCGAAAGCCACGGTGGCAAAAGGAAGGTGTATTTCTTGCGCAAGCTCCGCCTGGCGGCTGGGAGACAGGTTTTGGTAGAGCAAGCTGACGTGCGGATCGAACTGCTCTTGCCCGTCCTCGCCTAACGATGAGCGCAGCCGGAGCAAGGCGGCATTCGCCTCGAAACGCACGAACAGGGTGCGAGTGAAAACCGAGGCAAACCCGACTTCGATGGCACGGACTTCAATTACGCCGGGCGTGCATTTGGCCAAAGTTCGGTCCATCGCCCACGGCTCATCCGGACCAACCGCGAGGGTCAGATGCGGCTCGAAAGGGAGCGCGTCGTTAGCAGCGGCCAAACCTCGGATCAGCTCGCGAAAATAGGCGCGGGCCGGCGGCGCCGGGAGCAGCCAGTAGGCCATCACGTTCACGGTGCGACTTCGCATGAAAATTCGTGCGTCGCGAGTAGCGTGGCGTTATGCTAACGAACGTTCTCGGAACCGACTTGCGGCCTTGTTGCACCGAACCGGCGACCGGATTCTATCGCGACGGTTATTGTCGGACCGGTGCGGAGGATAGCGGACTGCACACGGTTTGCGCGGAGCTGACGCGCGACTTCCTCGATTACTCGGTGCTGATGGGCAACGACCTGGTCACGCCGCATCCGGAGTGGGGTTTTGCCGGGTTGCAACCGGGCGACCGCTGGTGCATTTGCGTATCGCGCTGGAAACAGGCGCTCGATCGCGGGGTGGCGCCGCCGGTCGACCTGGCGGCAACGCACTCTTCTGCGCTGGAGTTTGTTTCGCTCGAGGAACTACAAGCGCACGCTTTAAAGTGAGTCGCGTCTAACGACGTCGACCGCGCACGCCCATCGCGCCGAGCAGCGAACGGGTCAGGGTGCCGGTTACGTTCACGGCCACGCTCCGGATCACGCTCCGGGCCACGGTGCTGCCGAAGATCTCGCTGAGCACGTTTTTCTGCGGCGGCGCGGCGGCAGGCGTCGGACGGGCGTAGGGGACGCCTCCGGGCTGCTCCGGAGTGTCGTGCGGTAGACCGAGGGCACCATCGAGTTCCTGGCTGCGCGACGCGCTCGTGCCGGGAGTGAAGGTTCGGCGCGATCCGCCGAGGCGTTGCGCCTGCTCGGGCGAGGCCGCGGTCGCGATTTTGCCGCCGAGAATTTCGTAAGCGCTCTCCGCGTCGAGGGCGGTGTTATATTTCTGCGCAATCCCGGAGTGGTCGACGGCCGCCTGCAGTTCGTCTGCGGTCAACGGTCCCATCCGCGAGCGCGGCGCGCAGAGCATGGTCGCGACGAGCGGAGTGGGCGCGCCACGTTCGTCGAGGACGGTGACAAGCGCTTCGCCAATGCCGAGTTCGGTGAGGAGATTCTCGATCTTGTAGAAGGAAGTCTCAGGGTAATTCTGCGCCACCAGCTTGATTGCCTTACGATCTTTGGCTGTGAAGGCGCGCAGTGCGTGCTGCACTTTCATCCCGAGCTGCGCGAGGATGTCTTCGGGGATGTCGGTCGGCAATTGGGTGCAGAAGAAAATGCCGACGCCTTTTGAGCGGATGAGTTTGATCACCGTCTCGATCTCGTTGAGGAGCGATTTTTCGGCGTCGTCGAAGATGAGGTGCGCTTCGTCGAGGAAGAGAACCAGCTTCGGTTTCTCGAGGTCGCCCACTTCCGGCAGGGTGGCGAAAAGCTCGGCCAGCATCTGGAGCATGAAGGAGGAGAAAAGCTTGGGGCGGTTCTGCATGTCGGTGAGACGCAGGACCGAGATCGCGCCGAAGCCATCGACGACCCGCATCAGGTCGGACATTTCAAAAGACGGCTCGCCGAAGAATTCTTCCGCGCCCTGCTGCTCGAGTTCGATCAGCTTGCGCAGGATAAGTGAGGTCGAGGTGGTCGGGACGAGGCCATACTCCGCGGTCACGTTAGGCCTGGCATCGCCGGTGATGTATTCGAGGACCTTTTTGAAATCTTTCAGATCCAGCAACGGCAGATGTTTGTCGTCGCAGAATTTGTAGACTAACGAGACCAGGCTCGACTGTGTTTCGTTGAGATCGAGCAGGCGGGAAAAGAGGAGCGGACCAAATTCGAGCACGGTGGCGCGGAGGCGGGCGCCCGGCTCGCTGGACAAGGTCAGAAATTCCACCGGGTACGCGCTGGGAGACCATTCCGTGCCGATCTTGACGTGACGCTCGGTGATGCCGGGAGAGGCGGTCCCAGGCGCAGCGAGGCCGCTCAGATCGCCTTTGATATCCATGAGCAAGGTCGGGACGCCGAATTCGGAGAGTTGCTCGGCGATCATCTGGAGGGTTTTGGTTTTGCCGGTGCCGGTCGCGCCAGAGATAAGACCGTGGCGATTCATGGTGCGAAGCGGCAGGCGCACGGGCGCCTCGGCGAAGACCTGGCCGTCGCGGGTGGCCGCGCCAAGGAGGACGGCATCGCCTTTGAATGAATAGCCGCCCTGGATGGTGGAGACGAAGTCGCCGTTGCTCATGGAGCGAGAATAGGTTTTTGGTTCACCGGGCGCAAGCGCGCCGACATTTGCGTAACGAATTTACGCTTCTTGAAAAGCTGTCGAAGTCAGCGCCCGGCGTTGGAGTCGGGCCCGCGATCTGGGAAGATACCAGGGCAGCGCTTCGGTGGGGTGCGTTGGATATCGTTGTGCGCAACCGGGGTAGTTCTCGATGCGCACCTTGCGGTTTTACCTTGTCCAGAGCGGCGGCGATGTAGCCGGAGCGTTTGGCGTCACCGGACAATCCACTGCAGACGTCCGGCCAAATCCTCCAACCAAGCCAAGGAGACGCTGGAGGCCATCCGCGCTCTTTCCTCGTAGGCACCGTCCTTGCTGTGATGGAAGGATCGATTTTCGCGCTATTTACACACAAACATCACTCCAGATGACTCGCTCGGGAAATAAATTCCACCGGCGTTCAAATGAGTGCATCCGGGCACGCCGTGCGCCCGTTAAAGTTCTTGACTAGTTTAACAGAACAATTGCATTCTCATTACACGCATCTTTCGCTAATCTAGCTTACCCTCTTTTCGGAGAAACTATGGCTCACAAAAAACACCCTGTCATCATTCTCGGCGGCGGTCCTGCCGGCGCGGCGACGGCGATGTACATGCTCCGTCACGGCATCACGCCGGTCATCGTCGAGCGCGACGAGCACCCCCGCTATCACGTCGGGGAGTCGCTGACAGGCGCCACCGCGCTTGCTCTCAAAGACCTTGGCCTCGAGCTGGCGATCGAGGCTCAAAACTACCCCATCAAGCACGGTGCCGTTTTCTACGGCCCTGACGGTAAGAACGACTTCTGGGTGCCGCTGGCGAAGCGCGACGAGACCGGCACACAAGTGCCCAACTACACCTGGAACGTGAGGCGCAGCACTTTCGACAAGATTCTCTTCGATGGCGCTATCGAGCGGGGTGCGATTTGGATCAAGGCCACCGCAGTGGCCCCCATCCGGGAGGACGATCGGGTCGTCGGGGTGACTATTCGGAAGGAGGACGGCCAGGAGGAAAACCTCTACTCCGAGGTGTTGGTAGATGCTTCTGGCTGCGCCACGTTCCTGGCCAACCACCGCGTAACCGGCAAGAAGGTGCCCGGCAATTCCGACAAGCAGATCGGCTTGTTCACTCAATTCGCTAACACCATTCGCGATGACGGCGAAGACCTGAGCAAGCAACCAGGCAATACCCTGCTCTTCTACCAGGCGAAGCATCACTGGGCCTGGTTCATCCCGATCAGCGAAGAGATGACCAGCGTCGGGATCGTGGTCAAGACGGACTATTTCAAGAAAGCCAAAATGTCGAAAGAGGACTTCATGCTGCACGAGTGCCGGCACATGACGCCCGCTCTTTCAGGCCGCCTGCCCGATCTCAATCCGCAGGAGCCGATTCAGGCCATCCCGAATTTCTCCTATCGCGTGCACAATTACACCGGCAAAGGATTCCTCTGCGTCGGAGATGCCCATCGCTTTATCGATCCGATTTTTGCCTATGGCGTTTATTTCGGAATCCAGGAGGGACAATTCGCGGCCGATGCGATCGCCCAGGCGCTCTCCGGGGAAGTCAAGAGCGACGGCAATCCTTTTGCAGAGTTCGAGCGTCTGTGCGACGAAGGCAACGAAGTGGTGGAAGACGTGATCGGGGTCCTCTGGGAATACCCGCTCGCTTTCCAGCGAATCGTGACCTGGCGCGATCGCGAGCACGCCTTGGATCTCCTGTCCGGGCGGATCTACGGAGAAATGGGGGCCAACAACCCCGCCCGCATCGCGATGCGCAAGTTGATTGCGAACAAGGAAGCCGAAGGAGACCGCGCCGGCTTCGGACCGGTGAGTCAACCGGCCGCCCAGCCGGAGTTGGCCTCGGTGGCTTAATTCCAGGCCTAAGGCAGCCAGCCCCGGGGTAGCCCTCGCTTTAAGCGCGGCTGGCAGAGAGCCGGCGCGGCTTTTCAGGCGAATCGCCCCGCGTAGATTGGCCTATGCCGCGAGCATCGAGCACACGTCCGCACGCGAAGGGGGGAAGCCCGCCCATGCACGATCTCGTGCTGATCGACCAGGCACCGCTGCGGGGGCGGGCCGCAGCCGAGTGTTCGGAAGTGATGGCGAGATTGGAGGAAGCCCGGAGCGGCTGGCACCACTTCGAGCGCAAAGACAAGCCGGCCTTTGCCCGCTGGCGAGCGCGCGAATTCGGAGCGCTGCTCAGCCTGGCACGCGAGGTCGAGACGCAGATCAGCGATTCCCAAGCTCTCGTCCATGAGGTCGAGATGGAAATGCGCCGTGGCTTTCAGGACGCATACAGCGCTTATCGGCGAGTCATGCTGCGGCGCGAAAACCCGGCTGCGGCTCCCATTGAGGAAGCCGACGGCGGTTTCCGCGCGACGGCGGGTGCGCCGCGCAAGCTGAGCGAGTTTGAGCAGGAATCGCTCTTCCAGGATTGGGTGAAGCGTTCGTTAGGGACAAACCCCGACAAAATGGATGACGACGCCTATTCGGCAAGCTTCGAGGCTTTCAAGTCGCACATGTTCCGGGCGCCGGAGACCGCGCCCCTTCCCCCGCCGCAGCGGCCAGCGCGGGAAAAGCCGTCCCGGCCAGCCGAATCGGATTCTCCGGCTGGCCCGGACGATGAGGTGGACTTGCGGGTCAAGGAACTCTACCGCCGGCTGGTGCGCCGTTTACATCCCGATCTGAGAGCGGATGGGAGCGCAGCCGTTACCACCCTCTGGCATGAGGTGCAGGAAGCCTACGCCGCGAACGACGTGGCGCGGATGGAGATTCTGCTCGCGTTGAGCGATCTCGAGTCCCACCAGACTGCCGGGCAATCCGTCTCACAGATGCGCGCTCTGCGGGCAGAGTTGGAGCGGGCTTTGTGGGCACTGGAGAAAAGTCTGCTGGAAGCCGAAGGTGAAGAGGCTTGGAATTTCGCCCGGATTGGTCCGCGCCACGATCTGCGGGTGCGGCTGGAGCGCCAGCTCAGATCAGATCTGGCCGCCCGCCGCCGCCGCCTGGATTTGCTGGCGCGCACGATTGCGGAATGGGCCCAAGGCCCGGTCGCAAATCGTCAGGTGCTGGTCCGACGCTAGCGGACGACCGGCGTCGTTAGGCAGAACCTGTGGCGCGTGCACTTGCGCGCAAGCGCGAGCGGAGCTTAGGTCTCACTCCGACGGTGCCTCGTGGTGTAATGGTAGCACGAGAGATTCTGGATCTCTTTGTCAAGGTTCGAGTCCTTGCGAGGCAGCCATCTCCCTGCCACGGCGGCAAAATTACTGCGGCTCGAGATCGTAAACTTCGACCAACGATACCCCCGTCGCTCCCGTCCCGTCGCGTACCACGGCGGTGTAATTCCCCGGGGGAAGCGTTGCCACGATGGCGGCCTCTTTGTCGCTAATCGGCGGAATGGTCGAGTTGATGATTTCCTGCTGCTGGGTCGAACGCCAGTCATCGTTGAAGTAGAGCAGGGTGCCGTTGCTGTCGTGCATTTCCAGCACTGGATTAGGCAGCGGACTGGAGACTCCGAAGGAACCGAGCGACGGCCCGAGAGCTCGCGCGATCACTTTGGTCGGATCACTTCCGCCAATGATGAATCCGCCGATCAGCACGTCCCCGCTGGCCGCGAGTTGGCCGCGAGTGGAGATATTGGCTACTCGGGAGCTGCCCGGTTCCAAATCATAAAGCTCAAACAGACCGACCCCCGAGGTTCCGTTCACTCCCTGCAGGACTGCGGTGTAGCTCCCCTCGGGCAGGATGGCCGTCAGGAGCGACTCTGCCGGGTTCGCCGGGAGCAGAGGATTCGGTTCGCCGGGCAGCGCCAGACGATCGTCATTCGACGCCATCAGCATGCCGGCAGAATTGTAAAGAGCGAGCACGGGATCGGCCAGAAGGCCATTGATTCCCACCTGCCCGAGAGATGGCCCGAGGGCTCGCAGGACGACGCGTTTGTCGCCCTCACCCGTCACGATAAAACCTCCCACCATGACGTTGTCCCCAGTGCCAACATTTGAGCGAGTGGAGACGTTGAGAAGCTTCTTGCTCAGATCGCCGGACGACGGAAAGGGCACGGGAGGGGGTAACGTCGTGCCGGCAAAACCCGCGGCGAAGAAAGCGAGCGCTTGCTGCTTCGCCGACGGCCAGTTGGCGAACGAATGGTTGCTCCCGGCATAGGAAGCCACCTGGTAATTCGTCACTCCCAAGGCGTCGAAGTGTTGAATCAAATCCGCCAGCTGCGAATAGGGCATCGAATCCTCGATCGAATTGGCAAAGAAAAGCGGGGCAGCCGTGCGGTCGGCCAGCCAGGCGGGCGAAGCGGCTCGCAACGTCGTGATGTCGGACGCGGGGACGTTGACAAAATTGGTCACGGTTTCGGTGAAAGCCTCCAATCCAAGATTGGGACTAAAATCTGAAAGATCATAAACGCCCGATAAGCTTACTCCGACGTCGATCCGATCATCCCCAGGCGTCCCAGTGACGGCGGCATAGGCGACGTTGTATCCGCCCGAAGAGCCCCCGATCGCGCCAACCTGTCCGTTGCAACGAGAGTCCGCGCGGGCCGCCCGTATGGCGAGCTTCACATCATTGTTTTGATCGGGGAAATACCCCGCGGAGCGTTGTCCGCGCAAGGCTCCCGGAGGCGCCAACCGATACTCGATCGAGAAGGCGATATAGCCGGCCGCAGCCAGATCCTGTGCAGAGGTAACTGATTCCCCTGAGCTGTCCGGTGTTCCACCATAAAAAAGACCCCCATGGATCACGAGGACAGCCGGCCATGGCCCCGGCGTGGCGGGCGTATAAACCATCCAGTGCAAGACCGTGCCATCTGCGGCGATTCCGAACACCTCAGTCGGCGCGCTACCGGTTGATTGAGCCCGCGTCATGCCGGGCAAAACGGTTAGCCCGATCGCCAGGAAGAGCGCGAGCAGGAGATGAGGACGAAAGATCTTGAGTTCCATCATAAATATTTTGAATCTGATCTTCAGACGGCGCGTCGCCAGCGGAAACGGCGAGATTGCGTGATCGTAATTTGTTCGACAGACTTCGGAGCGGTTTCGCCCTCAGCCGTGGGGACCGTCGGCAGTGGCGTGAGCTAGAGCTATGAGAGGTCGGGGTCGCGCGGACGTTTAGCACGGAAAAAGCTCTGAAGCAAGTCCGCACACTCATCGCGGAGAACCCCCGCGACTACATCGCACTGGTGATTGAGCGACGGATTCTGGAGCAAGTTCAACAGGCCCCCGGCGGCCCCGCCCCGCGCATCGGAACAACCGAACACCACCCGGCGCATCCGCACATGCACGAGAGCCCCCGCACACATCGGGCAGGGCTCTTTGGTCACGTAAAGATCGCAATCCGTTAGCCGCCAATCGCCGACCGCGGCCTCGGCTTGGGTGAGAGCGAGCATCTCAGCGTGGGCGGTTGCATCTTTGAGCATCTCGACCTGGTTCGAGGCGCGGGCAATGATTCTGCCTTCCCGCACCACGACCGCACCTACCGGCACCTCTTCGGCCTGGTAGGCTCGTACCGCCATCCGCAACGCCTCGCTCATGAAATAGGCGTCGCTCTGCAGGTCGATAATCGGTTCCATTTCAACGGTGTTTTTTGTAAAACCCTTCCGGTTCCGTTAAGGAACTCTGAGATGGCGTCGAAAAAAGAGAAATTTCATCCCGTGCGATCGTGGGGTCCGCTTTTCCTGCAGAGCTTCAACGATTGGGTGGCAGATCGAGCCCTGCGCTTCAGCGCCGCGCTGGCTTACTATTCCATCTTTGCCATGGCGCCGCTCGTCATCATCGCGATCGCGGTCGCGGGGCTGGCCTTCGGCGAAGAAGCGGCCCGCGGCCAGGTCTACCAGCAGATTGAGTGGTTGCTGGGGCCAAAAGGAGCCACGGAGATTCAAACCTTGATTCAGGCCTCCTGCGATACCCGGCAAAGTTGGCTCGCCACCATCATCGGCGTGGTTACGTTGTTGATCGGCGCGTCGGGGGTTTTCGCGCAGTTAAAGGACGCTCTTAATTCCATCTGGGGCGTCATGCTCAAACCCGGTGGCGGTATCATGCGTTCGCTCAAGGAATACCTTTTGAATTTTTCCATGGTCCTCGGCGTCGGATTTCTTCTTATTATCTCGTTACTCCTGAGTGCCGTGCTTCAGGCGATCAATAACTTCATGACGGGCTACCTGCCGATTCCGAGCTTCGTTGCACCGCTAACGGCGGTGGCGAGTTTCGTGATTCTGGTGCTGCTTTTCGCCCTCATTTTCAAGGTCCTGCCAGACGTGAAGATCGGTTGGGGAGATGTTTGGATCGGAGCGGCGGTGACGGCGTTTCTTTTCACCGCCGGGAAATATTTGATCAGCCTTTATCTCGGGACGAGCAGCGTCGCTTCTGGCTTCGGCGCGGCCGGAGCGCTCATCCTCATCCTCGTCTGGGTGTACTATTCGACGACGATTTTTCTGCTCGGCGCGGAATTCACCAAGGTTTACGCTACCCGCTACGGCTCCGACATTCATCCCAGCCGCAACGCCTGTTTCGTGAGCGAGCGAATGCGGTCCGAGCAAGGGTTGGGGACGGAGGAAAGCAAAGCCATGAAAGAAAGCACCTAACGAGATCCCCCGTGCGAAAATGCCACCATACAACCGGCCGCCCCGGACGCGGCGAAATACCATTATGATGAAGTCGTTAGCTTGGGCCGTGCTCTTGACCTCCCTCGTCCTGGGCGGCGCCAATGCCGCCACCGAACAGGAACTCGTCAATCAATCCACCGAGATCCTGCGCGATTTCCGCCAAATACCGGAAGGCCAGATTCCTCCGCAAATCCTGAGCGACGCTCGCGGTCTAGCCATCATCCGGGTGCTCAAGATCGGCTTTGGCGTGAGCGGCAAGGGAGGCCAGGGTGTCGTGGTCGCACGCACCGCACACGGCTGGTCGGGGCCATCCTTTATCGGCCTGGGCGGAGCCGGTTGGGGGCTGCAAGCCGGCGCGCAAGTGACCGACTTCATCTTTGTGCTCAATAATGACGCGGCCATCCGCGCCTTCTCGCGCGACGGAAATGTAAAATTGGGGGCGGATGTCAGCGCCGCGGCGGGACCGTTCGGGCGCGATCTCCAGGCGGGCGTGACGACGACGGCGGCGGTCTACAGCTACAGCCGCAGCCGAGGGCTTTTCGCCGGGGTCTCGATCGAAGGTGCGATCATCGGCACTCAAAAGACGGCTAACGCCCGCTACTACGGACGTATCGTAAGCGCGCGCTCCATCCTGAGCGGGCGAGCTGGCCCGCCGCTGGTGGCGGCGCGGTTGCTCAGCATGCTGGACCGTTTCTAGACCTGACCGGCGAAGGTCAGGCAGTCTCGGTTTTTGCTTTACAGGATCAGATCGCTTGCGGCAGGGTCGCGGCGTGCGCTGGTTGTTTCTGCTTGTTAGCCTAACGATCTGCTCCTCGGCGGCTTGGGCCCAGGAGCAGGAGAACAAGCTGATGAATCGCCTCCTGCGACCTGATATGTCGCTCGCCAACTCCGCCCAGGATAAAAAATTCACCGGCACCGGTGCGACCTCGGTGGAGAAAAAATTCGTTGCGCGCGAATTCTATTCCGGCCACGAACCGACGACCAAGAGCTTCCCCGACACCCGCGACTTTGCGGCCAGGAATTTCAAGGCCAAAAAATACACCCGCGCCGAGAAAGCGGCGAACACCAAAACCAACACCGAACCGGCTTACGCCAAGACCGAATTTCGAACCCAGGAGAGCTCGCTCCTCCGCACGTCGTCCGCGGAAGGCAAAGTGGCCAAGACGAGGGAATATGCGGAAAGCAGCCGCCCTTTTCTTGGTCAGGGCACACGGCAGAAAATCCTCAGCCAGCAGGACCAGCCCCTCACAATCGACGAGGTCCGTGAGCTCCTGAACAAGGGAAAGTAGCCGCGGGGACACGCGATTGCTCCACCGCCGGTTGAAGCCGCTCCAACCTGACGCACCTTGCGGGATGGATCTGGCGGAATCGCTCGCTCTGCTGCAACGCGGGGCGGCCCAAATCATTAGTGCGACAGAACTGCATCAGAAGCTTTCGTTAGGCCGTCCCCTCCGGGTGAAATTGGGAGTGGACCCGACCAGCGCCGATCTCCATCTCGGCCATACCCTAGTCCTGAGCAAGCTCCGCCAATTCCAGGACCTTGGGCACGAAGCCATCCTCATCATCGGCGATTACACAGCCATGATCGGCGACCCCAGCGGCAGGTCGGTTACGCGTCCCCAATTGACGCACGACCAGGTGCTCGCGAATGCGGAGAGCTATCGCCTCCAGGCTTTCAAGGTGCTCGATCCAGACCGAACGCGGATCGTTTTCAATGGCGATTGGTTCAAGAAGATGTCGTTCGCCGAAGTCATCCGGCTCAACAGTCGCGTCACTCTGCAGCAAATGTTGCAGCGCGAGGATTTCAAGGAACGCCTCGAACATCAGCAGCCGATTCGCGCGCACGAAATCCAATATCCGATCATGCAGGGCTGGGATTCGGTCGAAGTGCAGGCCGACGTGGAGCTCGGCGGTACCGACCAGCTCTTCAACATTCTGGTCGGGCGCGACCTGCAAAAAGAAGAAAACCAGCCGCAGCAGGTGGTCATCCTCATACCCATCCTCGAAGGGCTCGACGGCGTCCAAAAGATGAGCAAGAGCCTCGGCAATTATGTCGGGGTGGCGGACTCGCCTAACGAGATGTTCGGCAAGCTGATGAGTATCTCCGACGAATTGATGGCCCGCTACTACCCCCTCCTCCTCGACCGCCCGCAGCCGGCCGATCTCCACCCGATGGAGGCGAAAAAGCAGCTCGCCCTTACGATTGTGAGCCGATTTCACTCTACCACGGAGGGCTCCGGTGCCCAGGAAGATTGGGAGCGCCGCTTCAGCGCCAAACGTCTCGACCAAGCCGACCTGCCGGGGTTCACCCCCCCGCTCCAGGAGCGCAATCTCATCTCGCTCGTTGTGGCCGCCTACCGCGACGCTTTCGGACTCATCAAATCACGCGGCGAGGTGCGCCGTCTCGTGGAGCAGGGCAGCGTCCAGTTGCAGGGCGAGAAATTGCGCCAGCCTCAGGCGGAAGTCACGCTGCAACGCGGTGACATCCTCCGCCTCGATAAAAGGCGCGCCGTCCGGGTACAATAAAAACGCGGTCCCGACCACTCAGTCGAAACCGCGCCTTTATAATGGAGAATTGTTTTTCGACTACGCCGAAACCGGCTCGAACATTCCGGTGTAGACCACCTCGTCTTCGAGCACCGGCGCGGCGATGCCTTCAAAGTGCGAGCGCAGGCTTCGCAGCTCGGAAGTCAGGGAAGCGTCCATGAAGCCGAACTTTTGATCGAACCAGGCGTAGACCTTGTTCTTAATGTCGTAGTGCACCGCGATGGTGACTTCGGTGCAGTCGGGCCGCACTTCCTCGAACTCGATCAGTCCCATCAAATCGATATTTCCACCCCATGATTCGAACGCCATTTGCTCCGGCGAATCCGAATCCAAGGCCGTGACCACGGTCTCGGCTTCGAAACCCAACGGGCCGCGGAAGCCGAGAGCAAGGGTCTTGGACGACGTCACCGTCGCTTTCGTGACCATCTTCAGCTGGCGTCGATACGATTGGATGCTGGCGAGGCGGCTTTTGCACTCGTCGAGCGACTGACTCATATGGAAGGTTTTTTGTAGCAGCATAGGTTTAATGAAGTTGATGCCATGAACTTTAGCATTGCATGTGCCGATGCTGTTTTACCTAGGAAGACGCCATTTAGAGGGGGGATTTTGTGTGTAATTTATTTACACAACTGTCACATTGGGGCGCTACGATGTTGACAGTAAATCGCCCAATTCCGGCAGCATTTGAACGAGACTCGGCGGAACTTCGAACTGATCACGCTCAAACCTCCCGAGCACCGGCAATGCCAGGTAATCTCGCAGAATCTCCGCATTCGTCCCGGTCGCGACCTCCGAATCCGACGCAAGCTGGTTCAAAACCACCCCGGCGCAGGGAAGACCGGCACTCTCCACTGCGCGAATGGTGAGAAGGGTGTGGTTGAGACATCCGAGCCGGTTAAGCGCGATCACTACTACCGGGAGGCCAAGCTCGCGCGCCAGATCACTGCTCAGATAATCTGCCTTGATGGGCACCATCCAGCCACCGACTCCCTCGACCGCGATAAAATCGCAGCGTTCACGCAATCTGAAGAACCCCTCACGCAACAGGGCCAGATCGATCTCGCGACCTTCCGCCTGCGCGGCGGCCAAGGGCGCGGCTGCGGTTCGCAACCAGAGCGGGTTGATCTCGTCAATTGTCAGACCCGGCGTACCGGCGGCGCGTAGTTGCACCGCATCGTCCCGGTCGCCGCAGCAAATCGGCTTGTAGCCGGCACAACTCACGCCACCTTCGCGCAGACGTTGCAGGAGCCAGACCGTAAAACTCGTTTTGCCGACGCCGGTATCGGTGCCGGTGATGAAAACGCTCACGCCGCCGCCGCCCGGTCGACCGCGAGCGAAGCGAGCATGGATTCGAAAATACGCAGGCCGTCGGTGCTACCCAGGCGTTCTTCGCAGGCGCGATCGGGGTGCGGCATCAGCCCGAACACGTTCCGCTCCTGATTACAGATTCCGGCAATATTATCGATCGAGCCGTTTGGATTCGCCCCGGGCGTGATCCTCCCGGCGTTGTCACAATAACGCAGCAACACTTGCTGCCGCTCGTTGAGTTCGCGCAGCGTCCCCTCGTCCGCGTAGTAGCAGCCTTCGCCATGCGCCACCGGCATGCGCAGCAGCGTCCCCACTGGCATTCCCCGGGTGAAGGGCGTCTCCGCGGCTTCGACCCGCGTGGCCACCATGTCGCAGACAAAATGGAGCGAACGATTGCGCACTAAGGCGCCCGGCAGCAGCCCCGCTTCGCAGAGAATCTGGAACCCGTTGCAGATCCCGATGACGAGCTTGCCGGCCCGAGCGTCGTCCACTACCGCGCGCATAATGGGCGAAAACCGGGCGATCGCACCGCAGCGCAGATAGTCGCCATAGGAAAATCCGCCCGGCAAAACAATGGCGTCCCACCCGCCTAACGACGTCTCCTTATGCCAGACATACTCGGCCTCGACCCCGGCCGTGCCGCGGAGAGCGGCGAGGCAGTCCTGGTCGCAGTTCGAGCCCGGAAATTGAACAACCGCAAATCTCATTTGGTGTCGTTAGGCATTTCCAGCCGGTAATCCTCGATCACGGGGTTGGAAAGCAGATCGCGGCAAAGTTCCCTTAATTTTGGCTCCTGGCTGGCGGCATCGCCCTCCAATTCGATCTCCAGGTAGCGGCCGATCCGCACGTCGCGAGCGCCGCTGAAGCCGAGATGCTGCATCGCCTCGCGCACCGCCGCTCCCTGGGGATCGAGCACAGTCTCTTTCGGCGTCACGATCACTTTCACTTTCATCCGCCACTATGAGCCGCTCGAGGCGAGCCGTCCAACGCATCGTCGGCGGGCTTTCGCGCGCGCGCAAAGCCGCTAAACTGCCTTCGTATGGCAGATCAAATTCTCGCAGGCAAAACCGGCGTCGTCTTCGGCGTTGCCAATAAACGCAGCATTGCGTGGGCGATCGCCAAGGCTTGGGCCGCGGCCGGCGCCAGGCTCATCTTCAACTACCAAGGCGAACGCCTGAAGGACAACGTCGAGGAACTGGTCGGCGAATTTGGCGAAGGCACCCCGTTCTATCCCTGCGACGTTTCGAAAGACGAGGAGATCGAAACGTTCTTCGGAAATGTCCGCGGTCACACCGACCGACTCGATCTCGTTCTCCACTCCGTCGCATTCGCGCCCAAGGAGGCGCTCGAGGGCGATTTCGTCAGCACGACGCGGGAAGCTTTCCGCACCGCGCACGACATCAGCGCTTATTCGTTAGTCGCGCTTAGTCGGGCCGCCGCGCCGCTCATGACCGAGGGCGGCAGTATCGTTGCCATGACCTACTACGGCTCGGAGAAAGTCGTCCCACACTACAACGTAATGGGCGTGGCCAAGGC
>JALYOR010000370.1 GCA_030856765.1 Verrucomicrobiota bacterium
ACGAGCAAAAACAACTGCGTGACTTCTATGGAAAGTTGCTCGGGATCACCAACGAACCCGCTTTTCGCGACGGGGGTTTCTTTGGGCTGAATGCGGCCAACAACCGAAATCCAAGCTTTGGACAGGTAGGAACCGAGCCGTCCGGAGGGCATTGGCTCTACGCTTTTCTGCGCGTCGACCCGCTCTCCCGGCAGCGTTTCTTAGGGGTAGTGAACCTGCATCCGACGAGCGAGTTGAAGGAAAACCGCGTGCTTTTTCCCAAGGAAGCGATCGAGTTCCTGCGCTTTCGACCTAACGACGGTAAGACCCTTCATTTTTCCGAACGCCTCGCCGGGGCGGTCGAGCTGACCGTCCAACGCTCTTCACTCGGCTCAGCGGACGGGCTGGCCCTCCCTCTTCTGGCGCCGTTGACGGCCTACTTCTTTGAAATCAAGTCGCCTAACGATTAGCATTGCGGGCGCGATCGCGTGGGCCTTCTCGGCGCAGGCAGGGGATCTGTTTCTTGGTCCGATTCCGGTGCAATTCGTGGCAGCGAATTCGACCGTCGTGCTCGATCTGCACCGTTTCTATCAGCCGACGAAAAGCTTGAAGCTGGAGATCAACACTGTCGACGGGCTGCAGGTGGGTTTCGATCGCGCGACTCTTCGTTTGCAGATCATGGTGGAGTCGTCGGCCCACGGCTTGATCGATCTTCCCTTCAGGGTCAGCGACGGGAAGGAGACGAGGGAAGGTATTATCACGCTCGCGGTTCGCGGGCCCCATCGGCACGAGTTTGTTTATCATAGCCAGCCAAGGTGGCTGTGGCTGGGTCCTTCAACGGTTGGAGCACGGATGCGAATCCACTCCAAAGCGATTAGAGCGGCAGTTTCCGTGCGTCGCTTCCTCTCAGTCCCGGTTGCTACAGTTATAAATTCATCGTGGACGGGAAATGGGCGACAGATCCAGAGAATCCTCTGCAAGAGACGGACGGATTTGGCGGGAACAATTCAGTTCTGAAAATCGGGCAAGGCGGCCAGGTTGCCACGGGCCTTTCCATTTTCGCTGATCGGTTGGAGGAAGATCGACTGGTAGTGAAGGCTGCCGGCGCCGGGAAGATTCAAGCCGCCTCTGCAATTGCGGAATTGCCGAATGGCTCCAGTAAGCAGCTGGCGGCGTCGATCCGATCGTCCGAGATCATCTTGTCTTCGGCAGGGTTGCCCGTTGGAACGCGGCTGCGAGTGGTCGCGGCGGACCAATCCCAGCGAGCGAGCAATGTCGTCCGGGTGTCGTTAGGCCAGGCGAAGGAGTTTCGCTGGCAGGACGCGATCATGTATTACGCCCTGACCGATCGTTTCCTTGATGGGGATAAGAGCAACAACCACCCCGTCGAAAATGAGAAAGTTAAACCGCCGGCGAATTTCCACGGCGGCGATTGGCGCGGGATCGAGAAGAAGATCAAGGAAGGCTATTTCCAGAACCTTGGCGTGAATACGATTTGGCTTGCGCCGCTCAACAAGAACCCGGCGGTAGCCTACCAGGAGTATCCCGAACCGCACCGTTGGTATACCGGTTATCATGGTTACTGGCCCGTTTCGCCGACCGAAGTGGAGCGGCATTTCGGCGACGCGGCTACGCTCAAGTCACTCATCAGGACGGCCCATGAGAGCGGCCTAAAAGTTATCGCCGATCTCATTCTCCATCACGTCCATATCGAACATCCCTGGTGGAAAGAGCATCGTGATTGGTTCGGCGCCCTCGAGCTTCCCGATGGAACCAAAAACCTGCGCCGCTGGGACGACTGCCAGTTCACCACCTGGTTTGAGCCCTACTTGCCGACTTTCGATTTTGCCCAAGCCGAGGCGGTCACGGCCTTGATTGATAACTCGGCCTGGTGGGCCAACGAATACGATCTCGACGGTTTCCGCCTCGATGCCGTCAAACATATCCCGCCAAATTTTTGGTGGCAATTCCGCAGCGCGCTTCGTGAACAGGTGGAGGCGAAACGGGGTCGACACCTTTATCTGGTCGGCGAGACGTTTAAGGATCGGGCCGGGATCGACTCCTTCATCGGTCCCAACATGTTGGACGGTCAGTTTGATTTTCCGCTCTATGACTCAATCAAGGATTGCTTTGCCGAAGAAAAGATTGGACTCGATCTGCTCGAGACATCGCTGCAAGCGTCGGAAACCGCTTTCGGCAAAGAGGGCCTGATGTCACCCTTGATCGGGAATCACGACAAGGGGCGCTTCATGGCGTACGCCGATGGAGATCTGCCCGACCCGAAAGGGTCAAAAGAAGAAGAAGTCGGCTGGAGCGCGCCACCGAAGGTGGATGCGGCCGACAGTTACGCGAAGATCAAGCTGGCTCATGCCTTCCTCCTCGCCGTCGATGGTGTCCCGATGATCTATTATGGGGATGAGATCGGCATGACCGGCGCCGGTGACCCGGACAATCGACGCGACATGCGTTTTGGTAAGGAGGTCACGAAGGCGGAGCGGGACGTCCCCGGGAACTTAGAAAAACTGACGCAGATCCGCAATCGGCACGAGGCCTTGCGGGAGGGTAGCCGACGAACTGTGACAGTGGAGAAAGACCTCTTAGCTTTCGTGAGGGCGCAACTCGACGATCGCGTCGTTTGCATTTTCAACCGGCCGCCAAAAACCGTGGAACGCGAGTTCACGTCGGTCCAGAAAAGACCGATGGATACTATGCAGACGAACTTTCGGGCGCGATGTCTACGGTCAAGGATGGCCGAATGAGGGTGACAATCGCGCCTCGTGCGGCGGCTTTTTTCTCGGCGACGAAGTCACGGTAGCCGGATTACCCGTTAGGAGGCGTTGATCTGTGCCAAGACCTTCATCGCGGCGTTATGGCCGGGAATGCCGCTGACCGCACCGCCGCGCCGGGCGCTTGAACCGCAGAGATAAACATTTTCGTCTTCGGTCTCTACGCCCCATTGCCCGACTTGATTGCTCGTCTCTGCGAATGGGAAAGTGAGAGCGTTCTGGAAAATGTTGCCGTGATAGAGCCCGAGCGCTTCCTCGATATCGACCGGGCTCTTCCCCTCGATGCAGAGACTTCCGTCTCGGGCCTGAGCGAGGCAATCCTCGATTGGTTCCGCCAGGCAGGAATCCATGCCTTCGATGAATCGGGCTTGGGCGCGTTCCCGCATCGCTTTGTTATCGCGAGAAAAGAGAGGCCAGGGAGTATCGATTCCAAAAAGAGTCAGCGTGTGGAAACCCTGGGTACGCAGCTCTGGAGAGAGAATGCTGTCGTCGGTCAGGGTGTGGCAGTAGATTTCGCTGGGCACGCTATCGGGTAACTGACCTTGTGCGGCCTGGCGGTAACTCGTTTCCATCTGGCGATATCCTTCGTCGATATGAAAGGTTCCGCGGAAGGCATCGGTCGCGGGATGGGAATTATCCTTTAGCTTGGGCAGACGGTGGAGGAGCATGTTGATCTTGAAGACCGAACCTTCGTCGGTGGGGTCGGGTGCGTACGATTGTCCGCGCAGCTTCGACCAGACGTTTAAGCCGAAATTGATGAGGAGGAAACGGGCTTCGATTGTTTCGGTTTTTCCATCAAGTTCGAACTCGACCGCGTGCCGGTTGCCGGTGAGGTCGACCGCGCGGAGATCGACACGAGTCAACATCTCGGCTCCGTGGGCGCGCGCCGCCCGTTCTAGTTCGCGGGCCACATTTCCCATGCCTCCGGTCGGGACCTTCCATTCGCCCGTCCTGTTGCCGATGAGGTGATAGAGAAAACAGCGATTTTGCAAGAGAGTCTCGTCGTGCGGGTGAGTGAAGACCCCGATTTTGGCGTCGGTAAAGACCAAGCCGCGGATCAAGTCATCCTGGAGATATCGTTCGATCACGAGGCCGAGCGGTTCTTCCGCCAGACTGCGCCACGATTCCTCGCCGATCTCCGTTTCCGCAAAGCGGCGGCGGAAATCCTCCTTGGCCTCCAGCGGCTTGAGCATGGTGTCCCAGACGTGTTCGGCAAAGGTTGCCGCGAGAGAGTAAAACCGTTTCATCTGCTCGAACTCCGTGTCGCTCCCGGTCAGTTGGATCATCGACTGACGGCCGACTTCATCGGAGCGGTTGCTCAAGAGCAGGCCGCCATCTCGGCCGTTCCGGGTGTATGGGGTATAGGAGGCAATTTCCCGGCGCCGCAGTTCCAGGTTCAATCCTAGATCGCGGATGATTTTTTCCGGGAAAAGACTAACCAGGTAGGAATAACGGGATAGATAAGCGTCGTAGTCGGGAAAGACTTTTTGCGAGGTGGTGGCGCCACCGATGTAGTCGTTCTTCTCCAGGAGAAGCACGCTCAATCCGGCGCGCGCCAGATAACTGGCAGCGACCAGCCCGTTGTGCCCTGCGCCCAGGATAATGACGTCATATTTCGAATTCATCTTGCGGGCTCCATTGGGAAGAAGCTTGCCCAAGCTGAGGCGAAAGCGAAGCGAAGATTGCAGGCCGGGGCGGAGGCCGGGGCACGACGTTGCCGTACCACGCGCGCTTTCGAAGCGCGAGTGGTCGGCACTCGGCGGAGGGATCCGACGATGTGGTGAAATCGACAGCGAGTCGCGCTGTCTAAGATTTATCGAACAGCCTTACCACCGGTAAGCGTACTGCGACATCAGGGTCACCGCCGGGATCAGTGCCCAGGCCGAGATCGCGCCCACAATGGCAAGAGCGGTCGCTTCGAGACCGAATTGCCAGCGGCTTTCCGATTCGAGGACGGTCATGCTCATTTTGCGAAGACTCCGCATCTCAGCAGCATGCACGGTTGTTTCGACGCTAGGGCTGGCGGCAGTTGCCGTCAGCGGCGCTTCGGCGGTGGCGTGGTAGTGGTAATCGGTCAGCGGAAAGGCACGACGGCCGTTGAAGACGCCGTTCTCTCTATTTGGGGACCGACTTTGGAACTGTAGTAATGATGATTTCATTTTCTGTTTTGGGTGATATCCGGGTTTTTGGTTGGAGCCGGATACCCGAGGCGAAGGCCGCGGGGAAAATTTTGCCTTCGTATCGCCGCGTCATGCAGCGAGAAAGCTGGATCAAAACGCGCCTATACAGGCTCTCCGGAAACCGGCGAGTCGTATAGAGGACGGATCATTTTCATCTTGCATGCATATAGAGCCGATTTTGTGCCTGTCGAGGAACCCGGCGAAAATAAGCCATAAGTGGCTTGGTGGGAGGTGACAAGAAGACAAGAATTATTGTGCGCCTACCTTCTGTCCGGGAGAGATCAGCTACTTTTCGTCGGTTTTCTCGGGCGGCACCCGTAGACCATGGCCGTCCCAGCAAGGGACAAGGGCACGACCACCATCGACCCATAAACGGCGCCTCGAAAGAGAATCGAGCGGAAGAAGGGGAAGCTGAGTGGTGGAAACGAGGAAGCATCTTGGAGGGCGAGCGGGAGGGAAACAATCAGTGCGACCACGGCGATCACCGTCCAAAAGAGATAACGCCAGCCGTCCGGCTCAGAATCAGGCATCGAGCACAGGCCCTGACGGCGCAACCAGAAGCCATAAGCAAAGACAATAATCACTAATCCCACCAAAGTGCTCAGCTCTTGCAGGACCAGAAAGACGTGAATAGTAGTCGAACCGATCTGAAAGGCCGGCTGTTGCAGCCACCAGATCCGGGTTACAAACCAACCTTCCTTGTGCGTGAAAGCGTCCCAGAAATTATGGGTCCAGGCTCCCAGGACCAAAGAAAGCAGGATGATTCCCCAAGTAAGACCTCGCTGCGGGAAGGAAGGACAATGCGGGAGGAGCGCTTCCCGATGAGGCGCGGGCAGCGCATAGCAGACTGGCTTGCAAAAGAGATAGAAAATAACCAAGAGGATCAGGCCGCTGGGGACGCAGGCCACAAAGCTGCCGGCCCAGGTGTGGGCAAAATTCGAAAGATCGAAGCGGTTGATGTAATAGCCCAGATCGGGAGTCATGCTGCCGAAGACCAGCGCGGGAAAATTGAGCGCCCAGGGGCAAAGCCGCCGCAAAGGCAGGACCGCAGCCGGATGGGTTAGCGTCCAAGGCATCGAAAGAAGCGAAACTAAACTATGCCCGAGTTACTCGATCGCCTGGGCGCTAGCGTTTCTTTTCCGCCACGATCTCCAGCACCAACGGGGTGACGACCAACGCCTCCGGATCATTGCCCGCGGCGGCCACATCTTTTTCCACCTGCGCGGCAAAGCTGGCGTCGATTCTTCCCAGTTCCTGGAGCCGGGCCAGGCCGATGCCGATAAACGAAGCCGGCCACTGCCACATGAAATTACTCGGCCCTACGGAGTAGATTCGCGGTTCGGCCAGGCGAATCGCAAATCCGTTCTGCGCGAGGTACGCCGGAAGATCGAGCCCGATATCGGCCTTTCCACCCGAGTCCGTCCAGCTCGCTTTTACTTCTTGCGCGAAACGTTCCTGGCTGGCCAGGCGCGGGACAAAACGCCATGTGAGGTAATGAGAGTATTCGTGGAAGATGGCCACGCCCCCCGGCCGCATCGCCTCTCCCAGCTTTTGCACGAGGAGCGCCGGATCGTTCACAAAGGAGGCCACCCAGCGACACCAGGAGAAATCAAACGGGCCGTCCGGAAGCTCGTCCGTCATCAGATCCAGCTCGTGCACGCGCAGATTGTCGAGCCCGCGATTACGGCCCCGTTCTTTCAGGGCACGAACAAATTTATTTGATCGTTCGAGAGCAACCACCTCTCCCGTCGGACCCACAATTTCCGCCAGATCGACCGCGGCATAACCGGGCCCAGCCCCGACGTCGAGCACGCGGCTGCCGATCGTGATCCCCGCTTTCAGCCAGCAACTCAGCGCGATTGGTCGCCAGATCCGATGTTGTAAACCGAGCCGGGCCAACTCTTCGTCGTGGGTCCCCAGTATGTAATCGCGCTCCGCTGCCATGAGGGCAGCATCCCACTGGCGCGACTTTTCGGAAAATGATTTTCTGCGAGAGGGATAAGGTTCGCCCCCAACAACACGCGAGCTCGCCCCGTTTTCCGAGGCGAGCTCTTTAGCGTCTATTAAAGTCAGGCACGACCGCCCGCTCTAAGGCCGGGTCTTCCCTTAAGGCGTATGAAACACGTCATCCTGCATTTCAGTGCCGATGGACGTATTGCGCTTGATGATGGCGGCCAGCGTTTGCTGTTGCACGGTGGCCAGGGTGGCGGGATCCAGATAGTCCTCATACCAAAAGCGATCACCATCGCGGAGACGCTCAAACTGGTCTTTGATGATGGTAAACATCGTTTCCCCGACTTGCCCGCCGTTCACGTGATCTTCGGTCAGGCAACCGACCCAGAGATCAACGTCGTCCGGTGAGTTATAGGCTGCGGCGAGACGTACCTGAAAGTCAAGATTCGACGTCATTTCCGCAAAGGTTGCTCTTGGCGCCAAACCGTAACCGACTCGCACTTGGTTGTAGCTTCCGAAACCATGGTCGCGTCCCCGTTGGATGTTGAGCGAGGCCAGGTCAAATCCCTGGGCGACCAGGAAGGTGAAGTTACGGACTGCATCAATAATATAAGCGTCCACCTCTTGTGGAACCTGCTTGGCGTGTCCGCGCAGGAACGGCTCTACGCCGGTGCTCACAAACAGCGTAGTCTCAAAAAGAGTGGAGTTCAGCGCAATGTCTCCCGGCCGATCGCGGTTTTTTGAGTTCATCCGTTTCACGACGGGAGGCAAAAAGGTGTGACCAACCCGGAAAGCTCCGGTCGTAAATTCGAGCGCAACCCGCGGATCAACCGCGGAGTTATAGCCGAGATAAGGGCTCAGCGCATTGGGACCGAGGAGGATGGGAAGGAAATCACGATAGGTGATCAGTTGAGTCTCACCATTGACGATGGCCTTGGCCCGTTGGTAGATACCTTCGTCGTCCAAACCCGGGTCGGCGGCCTTGATCGAATCGGCCCAGAAGTTGTGCTCTCTCATGAAGACGGTTTGGAGAGAAGTGAGCCCGGTGTTTTCGTTGGCCCGCACGTCGCCGCCGAGGAAGAAATCGGCGGGATTGATGATCTTCCCTGGCTGACTTTGGGGCTGGTTGGCGAGCCCATTCACATTGAAGGGCATAAGGTTGCCATCACTGGTGGCCAGACGGCCGGTCCCGTCGTTCGCGCGCAAAGCATTCTGGCGAGTGACGTCCGAACCATAAATTTGAGATGCGTCGATGAAGGAGGTCACCGCGCCGATCTGCGTTCGAATTCCGTTGACCAGCGTCCAGGCGGAGCGCTGGAAAGGCAGAGTTTTGTTGCCCCCGCCGCGGGGATCGAAGGTGGGATCTCCCTGCGGAACAGGGATAAACGCGAACTCAGCCGGATTGGAATTGCGAATGAGGCTGATGTCGTGGTCTGTGAACTGGCCCCATTGCCAGACGAAACTGGTGATGTTGGAGCTGTTCGGGAACGGCTGGGACTGCGCATTGACGATGTTGCTGATTTCGCGCGCCCCCTTCCGGTTTGCGCCGGCCATGGTGCCGACTCCATCCCCATATCCGTTGGGAGTTTTGCGTAAGACGGTGGCCCCTGCTTGTCCCAAGTCGGTGGGGTTGTTGCCTTTTCCGTCAATCCGCCGGAATTCGAGAGGAAAGACCGCTTCCGTGGTCATGAGGGGGAATGGCGTGGTCGCGTTCGTGGTAGCTGCTTTGGCGGCACTCGTCTGCTCGGCATCGCTTTGGAACGCCTTGTAAACCGAGAGGCGATCACTGAAGAGCGAGGCCCGGCGTTCAAAGGCGGAAGGGCGCTCCGAGGCCGATTGGGGCTCCGAAGCCGATTCCTGCGCAAGAGCGGAGGGTAGAGTGAGAGTACAAACGAGGAAGGATAGGGATAGGAATTTCATAATGATACAAGGAATGCTTTGAGGCTTTTATAGCCTTAAAGTGTCTCCAGGGTCAAGCATTTTCTGCATTTTCCGTCCGGTCTCGCCGCAAGATCTGGGCTGTCGAATCCGTCCCCAGCAGTAGTGGAGGCCTGCCACCATCTCACCAAGCCGAGGTTTCGGCGAGAGCAGCCGCTAGCTGGCCCGCCCCGCGCCGGTAATGGAAAGCGGGATGATGAGCGCATTAGGCAGGTTCCCGGGATCGCGTTGTTGAGGACAGCGACCTGCGCCGGGACAGAGCCAGCCGCCTCTTTTCGTTCGCAATCGCGGGGTGTGCTCCTTAAAATTCTGGCTCGCATGAGCCGCGTTCGCCTTCTTTCCGACATTCTCGCCAGCCAGGTGGCGGCGGGGGAGGTGATCGAGCGCCCGGCGTCGGTGGTGAAGGAATTGGTCGAGAACAGCATCGACGCCCAGTCGCGCTCGATCGAGGTCATGATCAAACGCGGCGGCATCTCGCTCATCGGGGTGACGGACGACGGCATCGGGATGGATCGTGACGATGCGCTCCTCTGTCTCGAGCGGCACGCCACGAGCAAGATCCGCACGGCGGCCGATCTCGCGACGGTGGCGACGCTCGGCTTCCGCGGGGAAGCCCTGCCCAGCATCGCGAGCGTCTCGCGTTTCCGCCTAACGACGCGAGAAAAAGAAGCGGTAGCAGGCACCGAGGTGCTCATCGCGGGCGGGAAAATCGAGACGGTGCGCGATGGCGGTGAGGCGCCCGGAACGCAGGTCGAGGTTCGCTCGCTCTTCTTCAATCTGCCGGCGCGCCGGAAGTTTCTGCGTTCCGAGAACACCGAGACGCGCAACATCGAGCACCAGCTCAATCTGCAGGCCATCGGTCATCCCGACATCGCCTTCTCCCTCGTGCGGGACGAGCGGATCGTTTTTCAGGTCCCGGCGACACGGACGCTCCGTGAACGGATCCGCGACCTGATGGGGAGCGACCTGGTGGCGCGTTTGCTCGAGGTGGAGCCGGCGGCGCGCGGCAAACTGCGGGTGAGCGGATTCATCGGGCAGGCGGGCGTGAGCCGGGCCAGCCGGGCGCAGCAGTTTGTCTTCGTCAACGGACGCGCGATCGAGAGCCCTGTGATCGGCGCGGCGTTGAAAGAGGGGTATCACACCGCGCTCATGAAAGGGCAGTTCCCGGTGACCTTTCTTTTCATCGCGCTCGATCCGGCCGAGGTGGACGTGAATGTGCATCCGGCGAAACGAGAGGTCCGGTTTCGTGATCCGAACGGGGTGCGCGAGGCGGTGGTGGCGGCCATCCGGCGCACCCTCGAGAGCGATCGGGAGAGCTGGCAGGAACAGTTTCGCGCGCCCAGTTCGGTCGACGCGTCTTTCGTTAGGCCGACGCAAGCGGTGGCGCCGCGTTTTGCTCCCGCGCCTCTGGACGAGAGGCAGGCGAGTCTGCCGGTGGAGTTGGATAACCCGCCGTTGCAAACGCGGTCTTCGGTTTCGCCTGATCCAGCCGCGGCGGGCGCCGCCACGCAGTTCAAAATCCTCGGTGTCCTGAACAAGCTCTACGTCCTGATGGAGAATGCGGATGGCCTGGTGCTGGTCGATCAGCACGCGGCGCATGAGCGCATCCTCTTTGAGGAGTTGCGCCGCCGGATGGAGGAAAAGGGTGTGCCCTCGCAACGCCTCCTCCTGCCGCAGGTGATCGAGCTGGCGCCGCGCGACGCGGAGTGGATCGAGCGCAATCTCGCGACCCTGCAGAAGATGGGGCTCGGGGTGGAGGAGTTTGGCCGGCACACCTTCAAGCTGGAGAGTCTGCCGCCCTTCCTGAGCGGGGCGGACCCGGCACGGCTTTTGCACGACGTGATCGACGGTCTCAAATCAGCCAGCAGCAGCACCTCGCCGCTCCGGCTGGGCGAGGAAATGATCGCGAAGACGGTTTGCCGGCACGCGGTCAAGGCGAACGATTACCTGCGCGCGCCCGAGGTGGAAAAGCTGATCCGTGATTTGCTGGCCTGCGAGCTGCCCTACTGCTGTCCGCACGGGCGGCCGACCATGATTCAGATTTCGTTAGGCGAGCTGGAAAAGAAATTCGGCCGCAAAGTGTAGCGTCGGCCGTGTCGGCCGCAGGATACAGAGCGTCGGCACCAAATTACGGAGCGCGGCCGCTGGCGCCCTGGATGCGGGCGACCCGCCCGCCGCTACACTACCGAACGACTTTGGCCGGCGTTTCCTTCCAGTGCCGGGCGATGAGGGCTTTGATCGCCGGCGTTTGGATCCGGTAGTTCTCCTCCTCGCGGCTGGGCAGCTCCGGGAACCACTTCCACCAATACATCCCGGCAATCGCCGGGCAGTGCTTCGGCAGATCGAGCGCTACGTCGATGCAGCGCTGCTGGATTACATCGGAATTTTCCCCACCGGTTTTGAACGCCCAGGGCTCGGCGGCGGCTCGCGCGCTCTGGTTGTAGCCGATCTCGACGAAGAGAATTTTCTTGTCCGCATGCGCCTTCGAGTAGGCGGTGAGTTCAACGCACTTGCGTTGCCAGGCCGAGGCGATCTCGCTCTCGCTCGGGTCGGTTGTTTTCGTCAGGGGGAAATAGGCCAGGACGCCGATGTAATCGAGCGCATCCCAGAAGCTCACCTCCTCGAAGCTGTCCCAATTGCCTCCGTAGGTGAGTTTGCCGTGATAGACTTGGCGAATCGCCGCAATGATCTTGCGCCAGCGGGCGTCGAACTTCTGCGCGTAGGTGAACTCGAGACCGATGC
>JALYOR010000230.1 GCA_030856765.1 Verrucomicrobiota bacterium
CAGCTGTACCTCCCGCCGCTGGCGCAAGCGGCGGGCGGACCGGTGGTCCGGATGCGACTACGGGTGCTGAGCGAGTGACGCGCGCGCGTTGGCCTGGTTGTCATCCCGAGCCGGCGAAGCGCGGCGAGGGATCTCGCACTGCAGTCGACGCTACACTCTTCTTCGGAGCGCAAATACCAGAGAGAGGTTTGAAAGCCCGGCCCCGCCCGCTGCGCGGCCTGCGTTACGGCTCTCCGTCCTCCGGCGGTTCGGGATGACGGATTAGAAAACGACGCCCGGCTGTTGGAACCTTCGTTAGGCCCGCGGCGGTTGCGGCTCGCTCGCCTCGCGGAGCGGGCGCGAGAGATCGTTTTTCACCCGGTCGAGGATACCGTTGACGAAGCGGCCGGATTCCGGTCCGCCAAATTCCTTGGCCAGCTCGATCGCCTCGTTGATCGAGACGACCGGCGGGATGTCGTCGCGGTAAAACATTTCAAAAATTCCCAGCCGCAGGACATTTCGATCGACCGCCGAGATGCGGCGGAACTCGTAGTTTTCGCAGTAGCGCGTGATGCGTTCGTCGATCTCCTCGAGGTGCGCGAGCATGCCCTCGATGAGCGGCTGGGCGAATTCCTGCACACTGTTTTTCGCCGGACAGAGCGCCCAGAAATCCGCAATCGTCTCCGGTGCGTCGCCGCCTTGGAGATCGCGCCAGAAATGGTATTGGAGCGCCGCCCGGCGCGCGGAGTGCCGTTTGCCCATGCTACTTGCGCAGTTCGGAAAAGAGATTGGCCATCTCGAAGGCCGCCCGGGCCGCTTCGGTCCCGCGGTTGATTTTGTCTTCCAGACAGCGTTGGCGGGCTTGCTCCTCACTGTTCATGCTGAGCACGGCATTGATCACCGGGACACCGTGTTCCACTGAGATTTGTTGCAGCGCGTTAGTCACAGATTGACCCAGATGTTGGGCGTGCGCCGTCTCGCCTTGCAGGATCACACCCAGCGCCACGATCGCGTCGGCGTTTTTCTGCCGCGCCACTTCCTGGATTACGACCGGGATTTCGAACGACCCGGGGACGAGGTGGAGAACGACATTGGAGTTGGGTGAGAGCTTGCGCAGCTCATCGGTGCAATGGGTCACGAGGCCCTGCACATATTTGGCGTTGAACTGGCTCGCCACGAGGACGAAGCCGCGCTTCACGCTGATGATGCGCGGACGCGGTGGAACGTATTGCGACATCTGTGGCGTCGCCCTCTGCTAGAGCAGGTGGCCCATTTTGACTCGTTTGGTTTCGAGATATTTGGCGTTGTGCGGGTTCGGTTCGCTCCGGATCGGCACCTGCTCGACCATCTGAATGCCGTAGCCCTCAAGCCCGACCACCTTTTTAGGATTGTTGGTGAGAAAACGGAATTTACGCACCCCGAGATCATACAAAATCTGGGCGCCGATACCGTAGTCGCGCAGGTCGCCGGCGAACCCGAGCTTGGCGTTGGCTTCCACCGTGTCGAGGCCTTCTTCCTGTAATTTGTAAGCGTGGATCTTGGCCGCGAGGCCGATTCCGCGGCCTTCCTGCCGCATGTAAACAAGCACTCCGCCGGCGGCACTAATTTGCTGGAGCGCAGCGTGCAATTGATTTCCGCAGTCGCAGCGGCGCGAACCGAACACATCGCCCGTCAGGCACTCGCTGTGGACGCGAACCAGGATCGGCTTGGTCTTCGAAATCTTGCCTTTGACGAGCGCGAGGTGGTGGGCGTTATCCAGCGTGGAGCGATACATGTGCAGATCGAAATCGCCGTAATCGGTCGGCAATTTCACCACCTGCTCGCGCTCGATCAGCTTCTCCCGCGCGCGCCGATAGGCGATCAAGCTCTGGATGGTGCAGATGCGCAGCTTGTGCTTTTTCTTAAATTGCATCAGCTCCGGCAGTCGCGCCATGGTGCCGTCATCGTGCAGGATTTCGCAGAGCACGCCGGCCGGTTGCAAGCCCGCCATCCGCGCCAGATCGACCGCCGCCTCGGTATGCCCGGCGCGGCGCAGAACGCCGCCTTCTTTGGCCCGGAGGGGAAAGATGTGACCTGGTTGGACGAGATCTTCCGGCACTGATTTTTTCCGCGCAATGGTACGGATGGTCGCGGCGCGATCGTGCGCGCTGATTCCGGTCGTGACGCCCTTGGCGGCGTCGACCGAGACAGTAAAATCCGTTCGATACATCTCCCGGTTCTGCGCCACCATTCGCTGCAAGCCGAGCTGATCGGCGCGTTCGCTCGACACCGGCACGCAGATGAGGCCCCGGCCGTGCAGGGTCATGAAGTTAATCGTCTGCGGCGTCGCTTTTTCCGCCGCCATGATGAGGTCGCCTTCGTTCTCGCGATCCGCGTCATCGGTCACGATCACGATTTTCCCGGCCGCTAGGTCGCGGACCACGTCGTCAATCGTGTCGAACTGAAAGGCTTCCGGCGCCTGAATGATCACCCGCTACCATTGCCGCCGCGCCCGTGCTCGGCAACGGGAATTCACTTCGCGCTCGTCGCTACGATGGCCTCAGGGCGGTAGAGATCGCGGTTACTGCCTTGGAATTCGGCCTTTAATTTCACCTCGAAATGGGCGAGGTCGACCACGTCCCAGCGGGTGAATTTCCAGCGTCCATCTTTGCGCGGTTCATGCTCGAAACCAACCACGAGGTGAACAGCGTCATCCAGCACCTTGTTGGTCGACTTCCTGGGCTCGAAGTAAAACGTGCGGAAACTGCTCTCGCGACTTCCTTTCGCGTAGAGTTTTGGGTCGAGGTAATAAACCCGTTTCGTCTTCCGGTCGACGATGCGCAGGTCGGGGTAGCCGGAGCGCTGGGCATGACCCGCAGCGGTGGGCGGGAAATCGCAGGCCAGTTCCGGTAAATCGTTCAAGAGCTGGCGGAGCAAGTCTTCGAAATGGCTGCTCACTTCGTTGATGCGCGCTATTTCGTGAATCGCACTCGCGTCGGCATTGACTTGCCTAACGACCTCGTCGAGGACGGCGGAGATCTGTTTCAAGACGCGCTGGTCCGTGTCGTTCCTGGGATCCAGAGGGAGAACTTTCCGCCCCGCGGTGTCGCGAATCACCTCGGCAAAAGGCACTTCGCGAAGCTGTGCTTCATCCTGCAGGAGCCAGGGAATGAGCTTGTCGATCGGCGCAGAGGAGGTGACTGGAAGCGCCTGGGCGAGGGCGGTCGCGCACAGCATCGTTGCACAGATGAGGTGAATCCATCGCATCGTTCGATTGAACCGGGCCAGCTTTATCATCGCAAGGGGAATGGGGGGTCAGCTGCCTCGCTTTTTTTCGTGAACGCGAAGGGCGCGTAGAGAATGGCGAAGAAGAGGAGGGCCAGCGCTTCTAAGCCCAACAGGTAAAGCCAGCGGGTATCGGGAAGGATATCGAGGAGCGAAGCCACCTCTGGTTTGTGAAGCAGGAACCCGTAATTCACGCCGGTGAGATGATCGACCAGCAGGGTGACGACGAAATAGAGCTGCGACCAGGCGAGCGTGCGCCCGACCGAAGCTAACGTCGGACGGAATCGGCGAGCGACGAGCAAGTAAATGACGCCCGCCACGATCCCGCCGTGGCTGACGAAGAAGCTGATCGCGCGGATGTCGGGGAAGTCGACTTGGAGATTCGGGGTCAGGATGGCTTGGAGTGTCCCGCCGATGCCCCAAAAGTAAGAGACCTCGGTCCAGCCGTGACTGCGGGTGAGCAGAGCGACGATGATCGTGAACATTGCCCAGTCGCAAAGCTGGAAGGGCAAAGTCTGTGGCCAGGAAACCAGATGGTGTTGCCAGACGTAGATACCGTAGCCGGCGTAATTGCTGAGAAGCAAAAGGACGAACCCAAATGCGATGGCCAGGTCGGCCCGTTTCGAGCCTGTCCTGCGGACCACCAGCCCCAGCCCCACCGGCACTAGGACGATGATGAGGATGACGGCGAGATGAGCCGGACCGAAAACGCGAAAGACTGGTTCGGGATGCATGCCGCGGAAGAGCGGCATTCTCCAGTCCCCGCCACGGTGAGGTCAAGCCCCGTCAGTGGCGCGGCGAGATTTTGCCCGCGCCGGTGACTTTTTTCTGCACCGATTTGGGATTACCGCCGTAACTGACTTTGCCAGCGCCAGTGATCGCGGCCTGAACCGAATTGGTGGCAAAGATGTCCGCTCTGCCCGCACCCGTGACGGAGATCTCGACATCGGCGGTCTGCAGCGATTCCGCCTTGAGCGCGCTGGCGCCGGTCAGGCTGGCGACGAGTTTATTGACCTGGCCGGTTAACGTCACTTTGCTCGCGCCGCTGGTATCGAGCGTGAAGCGATCGCCGCTCAGCGGTGCCGCCGCGAAACGAAGGGCGCCGCTCAATTCCGCCCCGCCTAACGACCGGCTGGTGATGACCACCTTGATCCCTTTGGTGGGTGCGATGGTGTCGCGAATTTCAATTCTCAGTGCGCTTCCGCTCGTTCCCGTTTCGATATGGGAAAGCAGGTTCTCATCCGTCGTGATACTGAGGGAGGGCGCGCCGGGCGACCATTGGATGTCGTAGAATCCACCCGCATCGATCCGGGTAAAATAGTTCACTGGTCGTTGTTCTGTCTTAAGGTGGCCATTGCCGCGGATGCCGCGCCAGTCGCAACCGGCGGCAACGAGGACGAGCAGGAGCAAGGCGAGGCCGAGATGCGATTTTTTCATGGTTGGGCTTTTCATTGAGATGCAATGGCAAGCGTTTTTGGATTCAAGAAAAATGAACGCCCGCCTAACAAGAAGTGGGAACGCGTTGGGCGAGGGCAACGCCGTGCGGGATGGCGCCGGTTACGAAACCTAGGCACTCGACCGCGCCGCTCGGTTTGCCGGGGAGGGCAATGACAAGGGATTGCTCGACCACGGCGGCAAGGTTGCGGGAAAGAATGGCGTTGGGCGTGATCTTCATCGACTCGGCGCGCATCACTTCGCCAAAGCCGGGCAACTCGACTCGCATCAGACCACGGATCGCTTCCGGGGTGATATCGCGGGCGGCGAGTCCGGTGCCGCCAGTAGTGAGAATGAGTCCGCAACCCTGGGCGCTGAAAGAGCGGATGGTGGTCCGAAGTTGTTCGATGTCGTCCGGCACGACTGCCTCGGCGAGAACGTTCCAGCCATTATTTTGGGCGATCTCCTTCAAGGCTGGACCGCCCAGGTCCTCGTATTCACCGCGGCTGGCGCGATCGGAGACCGTGATGATGCCAACGGTGATTTGCATTGGTTAGGTATGGGACATGGAATTTCGTTTTGCTTGGTCTGTCATCCCGAGCCTCGCAGACGGCGAGGGACCCTCTCCATGGCAATCCGTGCGCTTGGACGACCGAACGCGTTCATTGCAATTGCGAGGTCCCTCGCCGTGCTGCGCCGGCTCGGGATGACAATCGAGTTGAAGGGTTCGTCTCGGACTTTGTCTTATTGAGTAGCTTGATCTCGCTGATCCGCATCTGCTTATCCACCGCCTTGCACATGTCGTAGATGGTGAGGAGCGCCACGGAGACGCCGGTGAGTGCTTCCATTTCCACACCGGTCTGCGCGGTGGTGCGCGCAGTGCAGGTGGCTTCCACGCCGGTTTCGCTGCTCGTTAGGTCGATGCCGACGTGGCTTAAACCCAGGGTGTGGCAGAGCGGAATGAGCTGCGCAGTTTGCTTGGCGGCCTGGATGCCCGCGAGTCGCGCGGTCGCGAAGACGTTGCCTTTGGCGATCCGATCCGAGGCGATCAGTTCGATCGTGGCCGGCTGCAGATCGATGCGCCCGCTCGCGCTGGCTTCGCGGTGACTGAGCGGTTTAGCCGAGACGTCGACCATCTTCGCGCTGCCGTCGCTCGCGATGTGAGTGAGCCGCTCCATCCTCAGCCGCCGATCGCCACCATCTTGCGCCCCGGCTGATAGGTAGTGCGGAAATCGTGCTGCTCCGGTTTGCGTTCTACGACATCGAGAAAGAACTGCCGCAGTTCCTCGTCGCTCGCACCGGCGCGGAGCGGTTTCATGATGTCGAATTCGAGGTAACTGCCGAGGCAGGGACGCAACTTCCCGTCGCAGGTGAGGCGGAGTTTATTGCAGCTCTCACAGAAATGCAGGTTGGTCATCGCGCCGATGAACCCGATCCGCTGGTTGCGCCCGGGCAGCTGATAATAACTGGCCGGGCCGTTGGTCTTGAACTCCGGTTGCGGAATCAAAGCGCCGAACTTCGCTTCCAACGCACGCTTCGCTTCCGCGACCGGGAGAAAATTGGTCTCGGTCAAAACCTCCATCGTGCTCACCGGCATGAGTTCAATGAAGCGGAGGAGGAGGTTGCGCTCCGCGGCAAAGTCGACCAGCGCCCCGAGCCCGTCATGGTTTCGGCCGCGCATCAGGACGCAGTTGATCTTGATCTGGGGGAACCCCGCGGCGATCGCGGCGTCGATCCCGGCAATCGCGTCCGGCAGCAGGTCGCGTCCGGTGACGCGGGCATATTCGGCGCGGTCGAGCGTATCGAGCGAGACGTTGACGGAATTGAAACCGCAGGCACGGACCGCCGCGGCCATCGTTAGGCCGGGCTCCACTTGGCGCGTCAGGAGGGTGCCGTTGGTCGAGAGCCCGATCTCGCGCAAGTTCGTTAGGCTGGGGAGTTGCCGGAAGAGCTGAATGACGTCGCGTCGGGTCAGCGGTTCGCCGCCGGTGAGGCGGATTTTGGTGACGCCCAAATCGCTCGCAATTCGGATGAGGCGGAGCGTTTCCTCGAAGGTGAGGATCTCCGCGCGCGGAAGCCATTCCTGCAACTCCTGCGGCATGCAGTAGGTGCAACGCTCGTTGCAACGGTCGGTGATGGAGACGCGCAGATATGAAATGCGATGGCCGAAGCGATCCTCCATGGCCCGAGGCTACGGCGAAGGCTTTCTCGAATCAAGATGCGCCGATGGTTCGCGGTCCCTCTTTCGGGGTGAGGCGATGTTTCGATCCTGTTATTTTTTCCATCCGCCTGTCGTCCTCCGGCGATTTGACGCTCTCCCGGCGCGGCCTAGAATTAGGCATGAAGCGTCAAAGGTTTTCGTGGGCGCTGTTGGCGTGCATCGCAACGGGCGCGTTGGTTCTCTCGGGCTGCAGCACGGTCGGGTCGCGGATCGACTCCAATCGCGCCGCTTTCGATCGGCTCTCACCGAAGGACCGTAATCTGGTCGTCGCTGGCAAGATCAACGGCGGGATGTCGCAGGAAGCCGTCTTTATCGCCTGGGGTCAGCCACAGGAAAAAACGGCCGGCAGGGTGCGCGGAGTCCCGACGGAAACGTGGGTCTATTCTCTGACCACGGCAGCTTACGGACCGGGCGGCTACGGAAATTTTGGCTACGGTTACGGCGGTTGGGGTTATGCGGGCCGGATCGGTTTTTATGGCCACCGCGGCCGCCATCGTTTCTACGGAGCGTTTATCGATCCTTATTGGGATCCGTTTTATTATCCGTTTCCCGCGACGGTGAGATATCCGGTGAAGACGGTCTCATTCCAGCGCGGGCGGGTCGTCGCATTTCAATACCTGACTCCCTACGGCTCCTAGGTTCAGGCGGCCCGAACGGTCGGCGTCTCGCTCTGAACCAGACGCCTAACGAGATCTTCGACCGTCACGATCCCGCTCAGTTTTTGCTTTTCGTCGAAGACCGCGGCGAGGGTGGAATGGCCCGCGCGCAGGCGGCGAATGGTTCGGTAGGCGGATTCGGTTTCAGCTGCGGAGACGATGGGCTGGGTGTAGCGCGCGAGTTCGCCCGGCGGCGTCTGGTCGAGGAGGACGTCGAAGACATTCACCAGCCCGAGCGCGCGCCCGTTCTCAGAAAGAACCGGGATCCGATCGATCGCGTGCTTTTCGCTCAGCGCCAGTAATTCCGGAATGGTCGTGTCCGGCCGGGCTGCGACCACCTTATCGCGCGGGACCATGACGTCGGCTACCTTGACCGTGCGGAAATCGACCACGTTATGGATCATGGCGCGTTCGGCGGAAGTGAGGGCGCCCTGGCGTTCGCTCTCGACGGTCAGCTGCTTCAGATCCTCCCGCGCGGCGAAGAGTCGCGGGGGCGCATCTTTCCGGCAAAAGAGGATATGGCCCAGGCGACTGCCGAATTCCAGCACCGGCCAGAGGGCGCGCGAGGTAAAGACGAGCAGACCGGCAAAGGCCGCCAGGGCGCGATAGGGAAAACGGCGGAAAAGCGACTTCGGCAGCACGCCGAGGAGAAAGAGATAGATCGGTCCCGCGACCAGGAGCGCGACCGGATAGGCGACTGTGCCTAACGAAGAGACGAGCTGTTTGGTGAGGAGAAGCAGGCCGGCGATATCGGCGAAATTGGTCACCAGCAGGATGGTGGCGAGAAGACGTTCCGGTTGCTTGAGCAGGCGGTCGAGGCTGATGGCGGAACGATTGCGCAGCTTGACCTGATGGCGGAGACGGACCTGATCGAGGGAGAGCAGCCCAGCTTCGATCCCGGAGAAAACGAACGAGACCACCCAGCAAACGAAAATTGCGAACCAGGCGATCATGTTTCCGAATCGAGGGCAGCTTCCGGTTCGGTTTCGGCGCCGGCCGCGGTCTTTTCGAGCAACACCTCCTCAATGCGCTTGCGGCTGACCCGGCGAATGGTGATGGCCAGCCGCGGAATTTCCAGCCGGGCGCCGACGTTAGGCAGATAGCCGAGCCGGTTGAAAACATAGCCGCCGATGGTATCGATACCGTCAGTGATCAGCTCGAATCCGAGATGCTCGGTCAGGTCGTCGAGCCGGGCGTTGCCGCTGACGCGGAAGCGGCAATCGTCGAGCGGTTCAATGTAGAGCCCGGCGTCGCCCAGCGGCGCGGCGTCACTCAGGATTTCCTCGATGATATCGCCCAGGGTGATGATCCCCTCGGTCCCGCCAAATTCGTCGACCACGATGGCGAGACCTTGCGGGTGAGAAAGGAAACGCCGGAGCAACTTTATCGCCGGCATGGTTTCCGCGACAAAGGAAGGCGGGATCAGGTTTTGCGTGTAGTGGACGGAGGGATCGAGCAAAATTTGCCGCACGTCGACGATGCCCTCGATTTGGTCCGGCGTTTCGCCGTAGACCGGCACCCGACGGTGGCGTCGCTGCTGGAAGAGCGCGATGGCCTCTTCGTTAGGCAAATCATCCGGCACCGCGAAGGTATCGACCCGAGGGGTCATGCAATCTTTCGCGGTCTTGTCGCCCAACTTGATGATTTCCTGGATCATCTCGCCCTCCGCTTCCTGGAGGGTGCCTTCGGCTTCGCCCATCTCGACCAGGGTCTCGAGTTCCTCGTCGCTCAAGCGCGGCCGCACCCGCAAGTGCGCCGGGGTGAGGCGGTCGATCACGGTGGTGCTGATGTTTTCGAGCAGATGCCCGACCCGGTCGAGCAGCGGCATCATCACCTTGAGAGTGAGAACGCCGACCGCGGAAATGCGGTAGGCGGTGGAGAGCGCAAGCAGTTTCGGAATCAAATCACAGAGCAAAACGATGACCGCAAAAATGACCAGGGCCGCCACCCAGGAGGGGAGATGGGTGATGAGGGGCCCTTCCCAGATGAGCACGAGGCAGAGAATGATCAGGGGCACGTTGACCATGGTGTC
>JALYOR010000232.1 GCA_030856765.1 Verrucomicrobiota bacterium
CTCCAGAGCTGGCTGATTTCTGGAAAGACGACGCCACGGGCAAGGTGAGTGGGGAATTACAGGCCGACGGCAACGTCCGCATCCGCGGTGGCGTGGCGAATGGACAGATCAATCTCTTTGGCCGCGAAATCACGGCGCAGAAGCTGGTCATCAAGCAACTCAGCGCGCAAACCGCGATCGCGAACAACACGGCGTTTTTGAACGATCTGACCGCGACATTGAACGAGAAGGATTACATCAACGCCCACGGCACGGTCGAGTTGCAGAAACCGTTCAAGTATGCCGGCGAGGTGACCGCAAACCTTGCGGATCTCTCCACCTTTGAACCGCTTCTCGCGACGGAGGAAAAGAAAACGCCGCTGGCGGGTTCGTTAGTCGTGAACTGGAACGGACGCGGCGAGGCGTCGACCTTTAAGAACAACGGCGACCTCAATCTCAAACTGGAAAACGGCCGTTACGCCGATCTCCAGAATCTGAAGGCGGACATCGAGGCGCACTACACGCCGGAGGAGCTGAACGTTCCGATCGTGTTTCTCGGAAGCGACAAGTTGAGTTTTACCTCGAGCTTGACGGCGAAGGAATCGACGCTCGAGGTGAGCAAGATCCAGATCGACCAGGGCGAAGCGAAGTATGCGACGGCCTACGCTTCGATCCCGTTTGTCTGGAGTCACCTCGGCCGCGAGAAGCCGCTCTTTCCGGATAATGGAAAGGTGAACATCAGCTTTCAATCAGAGAACCTCGATCTGGCCAAGCTCTTCCGCGATCTCGGGCAAGAGCCGCCGGTCGCGGGAAAATTGACTGTGAAACTGGATGCGCAGGGGCCGCTCGATCAACTCCAGGCGAGCCTCGATCTCCAGCTGGAAAATGTGAAGGCTGACGCGGCCGAACAACTCAAACCGACCGACGTCAATCTCGCGCTCCGCCTCCAGAACAACCAATTAACGGTCGACGGTAAAATCCAGCAGCCGCTCATTCAACCGGTCAGCATCACCGCACAACTGCCGCTCAGCGTCTCGGAGGTGCTCGCCAAGAAGAAGCTTGACGAGCAAACGCCGGTCAACGCGAAGATCGTGATGCCGCGCAGCTCGCTTAATTTCGTTCGCGAATTCGTTCCCGCGCTGCGTCAACTCGACGGAAGCATGGCCCTCAACGTGAACGTGGGCGGAACGATCCGCGATCCGGCGCTAAGCGGCGCTGCCGACATGAACATCCTCCTGGCCCGGTTCGAAAACGCTACCCTGCCGGCCCTGACGAACTTCAAAGCGCAGCTCAATTTCCGCGAAAACACTCTCCGCTTCGACCGCTTCGGGGGTGATCTCGCGGGCGGCCCCTTCACTCTTTCGGGAAGCATCTCGTTCCCTACATTGACTGAACCGAGATTCGATCTGCGCCTGAAGGCGAACAGCGTCCTCGTCGCGCGCAACGATAACCTGACCGCGCGCGTCGATGCCGACATCAAGGTCGAAGGACCGCTCAACAGCGCCAGCGTGAGCGGTCAGGTGCTGACGACGAACAGCCGCTTCCTCAAGAACATCGACATCATCCCGATCAGCTTACCGGGTCGGCCGGCGCCACTCCCCGAGCCGCCATCGGCCGCGCCGGCCCTTTCGTTTCCGGATCCGCCGTTGCGCGATTGGAAATTCGACATCGTGATTAAGAGCAAGGAGCCATTCCTGATCCGGGGCAATCTCGCCGCCGGCAGCGCCAATATCGACATGAGGATGGCCGGCACCGGGCTCCATCCCCAGCTGCAGGGCCAGGTGCGCCTGGAGAACTTCGAGGCCACGCTCCCTTTCAGCACCCTCACCATCAATCTCGGCTTCCTTTATTTCGATCCGGACGACCCGCTCAATCCGCGGATCGAGATGCAGGGCACGTCACTGATCCAGGATTACACGATCCACGTTTTCATTTACGGCACGGCGCTCAATCCGGAGGCGTCCTTCAGCAGCGAGCCGCCGCTGCCGCAGGAGGACATCATCGCTCTGCTCGCCACCGGCGTGACCCGGGAGGATCTCTCGAGCGGCAACGTCCTGGCGAGCCGGGGCCTCATGCTTTTGGGGAAGGAGCTTTACCGGAAGATCTTCAAGAAAAACGACGACGAAAAGCCTAGGAGCGACTCGGTCTTCAACCGCCTGAGCGTCGAGTACAGCGGGACCGATCCCCGCACCGGCGAGCAGACCGCGACGGCGAAATACAAGGTGAGCGACAACGTCGTGCTCATCGGGGATATCGGGATCGCTGGCGGTTTCCGTGGGCTGGTCAAGTACGTGATTCGGTTTCGTTAGGCCATGAGGATGAACCTGCGTGGAAAGAGTGGGCAAAATATGGGAGGGGCCTTTATGCCCCGGTCAAACAGCGCGGCCACACCGGGAATCGTGGCACAAAGGCCCCTCCCACGTTCGCGCGTGCTGATGTTCCTCCTGCTCTTCCTTTGCCTGACGATCGGCCCGGTCTGCGCCCAGACCGCGGTGAAACTGCCGGAACAGGAGCAAAGAGAAAAACAGAAGAAAGCAGTCGGCAAAGAACAGGAAAAGATTGCGCAGCAGGCCAACCTCGAAATCCGGGGCAACGCCGCTTTCGACGACAAGACCCTGCGCTCGCAGCTCAAGGAGCAACTGACCTTCATTGCGCAAAACGGCCTGACGGCCGCGCGTGCGGATGATGCCGCCTTTTTTCTCGAGCTTTATTACAAGAAACGCGGCTACGCCAAGGTCGACGTTCACTACACGATCGTCTCCGGGAATCGCCTGCTCCTCGAAATCTCGGAGGGGCCGCTCGTCCATCTCGGCACGGTGCAATTAATCGGCAACCGCCAGATTCCAACGGAGAAGCTTTTCGATTACGCCGTCAGCCCCATCCGCGAAAGCGACGCGAAAGGGAAGGGACTTCTCCCCTACGTCCCGAGTCAGCTCGAGGAAGGCGCCGATCTCGTGCTGCGCTTCTACGTTTCGGAAGGTTATGTTGAGGCGGTCGTCGAGCCACCGACCTCGCGCTATGTGCAGCCCAATCTGGTCGCCGCCCAAATCGTCATCCACGAAGGGAGAAAATACACTTTCGGGAAGATCAACTTCGTCGGCCCGACGCTTTACGGAGGCGAAGCGTTACGCGGTCAAATCCTCGACCTTTCGCGGCGGCCCTACACGGAAGCGCGCGTGGCCGACATCCAGCGGCGGATTCAATCCTATTACAAAACGCGTGGTTATTATGCTGTCGAGGTCGATGCGGTCGGCGATCCCTCGCTTGCGCTCGGCGGTCAGGTTCCTCTGCGGGTCACGGTCGATCCCGGGCAAGTCTATTACTACGATGGGATCACGGTGCAGGGCACGCGCCAGTTGCGTCCCAGCTATCTGTTTAATCGCTTCAAGCAATACCGCGGCCAGCCCTACAGCCCGGAGACGCTCGATAAAAAGTTCCGCGAGCTGACGCGGACCGGTCTTTTCAACATCGTCCGGATCAAACCGACGCCGGTGCATGGGAACGAGCTGCGCCTCGATATCACGGTCGAGGAAGCCAAGCCGCAGGAGTTCGGTTTCTACATCGGCTACGGGACCTTCGAGGGCGCTATCGTGGGTGCCTCCTATGCGAATCGCGATCTCTTCGGCTTCGGCCGCCCCATCACCACCTCGGTCGAATACACCCAGCGCAGTTATAAGGCCGACATCCTCTTCGAGGATCCCTATCTGTTTAACACCGGTTTTGGGCTCAAGGCGCGGCTC